>DASYXX010000754.1:0-8376 GCA_035934395.1 Streptosporangiaceae bacterium | reverse complement strand
GGCCGCGCCCGGGCCCAGTCGGATCGCGCGCTTCCGGCCGTGTCCGCGCGGCCCAGCGACGGCCCGCCGCCTGCCCACCGCTGGGCGGAGCGCGATCCGGAGGCGGCCACCCGGCTCACCGCCGTGCGGGCGGTGGTGGCGGCGCTGGCCGATGAGCATCACCTGCCCGCGGAGAACCTGCTGCCGCCCGATGCGGTGCGCAGGCTGGCCTGGCAGCCGCCGGAACCGGTCAGCCCGGATTCGGTCGGTGCCGCGCTCGCCGGATACGGCGCCCGCCACTGGCAGGTCGACCTCACCTCACTGCCGATCGCCAAGGCGCTGCTGCGGATCACCGAGAAGGGCGAGGGCTGAGGCCGCGGCGCGCCGCGATGCGCCACGGACGGCGGGTTTGGTCAGCCGCGAAGCAGGGTCACGCGCTCCTGGGCAGCGATCTCAGGTCGCACGGCACCGCCGACCCGGCCCGCAGCACCCCGGCGCAGGGCAGGACCTGGTCGGTATCTGGGTAGTCGGGAAAGACATTGAAGATCACCTCGCAGTCGCAGCAGCAGCCGCCCCGCCGCTGCAACCGCGGCACCAGGCCGCGCGCCCGGGGTGCCCGCAGATCACGCCAGCGCACCGTCCACCGGTGCGATCCGTCGCAGCCGAACTCGCTGATCATCCGCACGAGGTAGCAGCGCAGGCACTCGCGCTCCCCGGGCTCCGTTAACCGCTGCGACAGCTCAGCCAGCTCGGTCTCGACCAGGTCGGCCATGTTGTCGGCCATATCAACGCCCCTTTCGCCAGGTATCTGGGAACGACAGTGTTCTACCGCGGGCGTCCGACATTCTTGGCCGGCGCCGCGCCAGCCCTGGCCTACCGGCGGCACCGGACCGCATCGGCGAGAATGGGGGCATGGCGGAACTCGCGTGGGCCGGGATCGACACACCGGTCGGACGGCTGTCCGTCGGCTGCAGCCCGGCCGGCGTGTCGCAGGTCCGGTTCGGCAGCCCGCCCCGCCCGGGCGCCGCCTCCCCGCCCGCCGGCCCCGGCGCGCTGCCCATCCCGCCCGCCGGCCCCGGCGTCTCGGCCGGCCTGCCTGCCGACGCCCTGACCCAGCTCGCCGAGTATTTCTCCGGCCGGCGCCGGAGCTTCGACCTGCCCCTGGACTGGAGCGCGATGTCACGGCTGCAGCAGCGGGTGCTCGGGGTGCTCTTCGACTCGGTCGGCTACGGCGAGACGGTCAGCTACGGGACGCTTGCCCGCCGGGCCAAGTCGGCCGACGCGACGCTCGTCCCGGCGCGGGCCATCGGCCAGGTCATGGGGTCGAACCCGATCCCGCTGATCGTCCCCTGCCACCGGGTGGTGGCGGCGGACGGGCTCGGCGGCTACAGCGGCGGAACGGGCCTGGAGGTCAAGCGCTGGCTGCTGACCTTCGAGGGGGCATTGCCGCCGACCCTCGACTGGGAGCCCTCCCGCCTTCCCGCATGATCAGGTCGCCTGGGCGCCGTCACATAGATCGCTGGCCCCGGCGGGACGACCACGTGCGTCACACGGGCCCCACCTGGCCCGTGCGCCGCCGAGCCTGCCCGCAGCCCGGGCGGAAAACGCCGAAAGCCGCATAACGGGCGGGCTGCCGGGCCGATGGAGGGCGGCCCGCCACAGGGCGCGCCGAAGCACAGCTCGCCGGCCAGGGTCGGCCGGGTGCGGCAAGAGTCGGCCGGGCGCGGCCAGGGATCGGCAGTACGGCTCGGCATCACGCCGGGGTCGGCGGTCAGGGGTCGGCCGGGTGCGGCCACAGGTCAGCCGGGTGCGGCCACAGGTCAGCCGGGTGCGGTCAGGGGTCGGCCGGGTGATGGTGCTCCGCGCCGGCGAGGACGCCGTCGGCGGCGTGCAGCACCCAGAAGCCTGCCGGGGGCAGCGGGTCGCCGCCGGGCGGGTCCGCGCCGAGAGCCGCCCAGGCCGCGGCCAGCAGCACCGGCAGGTTCTCCCGGTGGGCGCAGATGACGGCGGGCCGGCCGGCTGCGATGATCGCCGCGACGCGGGCCGAGGCCGCCCCGGGCTCGTCATCGGCCCGGTCGGCCGCGAGCACGGTCTCGATCTCCAGATCCGCGCCGGTCAGCGTCGCGTACGGCCGCACAGTCGCCACGCAGCGCTCGGCCGGCGAGCTGATCACCCGGGCGGAGCCGAAGCAGGACAGCAGCCCGGCCAGCCGCTCGGACTCGTCCGCGCCGCTGCCGTCGAGCGGGCGGTCCCGGTCCTCTCCCGGCCAGGTGTCCCTGCCGACCGCTGAGGCGTGCCGCATCAGCACGAACGGAACTGTGTCAGCGGGCCCGGCGGCGAACTCATCGAGCATCGCCGTGTCGTGCGGGTAGGTGAGCCTGCCGCGCGCGGAGCGCACAGGCAGCCACGCCAGCTCGTCTACCTCGTCGTTCGGCCGGAACGAGGCCCAGCCGCCGACCGCGGGACGCCCGGCCCAGTAGTCGACGCGCTTGGGCCGCCCGTTCCGCTCGTACAGGGCGGCAGACAGCGGCCGGCCCAGGATCACCCGCACCCCGGTCTCCTCGGCCACCTCGCGCACGGCCGTTATCAGCACGTGCTCGCCGCGCTCGCGCTTTCCTTTGGGAAAGCTCCAGTCGTCGTAACGGCGCCGGTGCACCACGGCCACTTCCAGGCCCCGTCCGGACGGCCGCCACACCAGCGCGCCCGCGGCACGGATCACGCCGTTGGCGGAGCCGTCAGTCATCAGCGACGCGGCCCTGCCGGACCCGGATCAGGTACTCCTGAATGTCGTTGAGTGGGGCGCCTGACGCGTCCAGGTGGTGCCTGGTCCAGGTCCCGTCGGAGTCCAGCCACCAGGTCGCGGTCGTGTCGTCCATCGCCATGTCGATCAGGCCGCGCAACTCCGCCTGGTGCGCCGGGTCGGTCACCCGGACCAGGGTCTCGACCCTCCGGTCCAGGTTCCGGTGCATGAGGTCCGCGCTGCCGAGCCAGACGTCGCTGTCCCCGTCCTGGCCGGTGCCGAACGCGTAGACCCGCGAGTGCTCAAGGAACCTACCGAGCACGCTGCGGACCTGGATCGTCTCCGACAGTCCCGGCAGCCCCGGCCGGACCGCGCAGATCCCGCGGATCCACAGGTCGATCGGCACCCCGGCCTGGGAGGCGCGGTAGAGCGAGT
Source organism: Streptosporangiaceae bacterium (assembly GCA_035934395.1). GTDB lineage: Bacteria > Actinomycetota > Actinomycetes > Streptosporangiales > Streptosporangiaceae > JASHPR01. The sequence continues at coordinate 5,222 of DASYXX010000754.1, read as the reverse complement.
CGATGATCACCTCGTCGATGATCGAGTTGCACTTTATCCTGATCCGCGCGGGCCGGCCCGCGCGGGCGCGCTCGGCCTGGGCGTTGATGCGCCTCACCAGCCCGGAACGGATGCCCTCGGGCGCGACGAGCAGCCGGCGGTAGGCGGATGGCCGGCTGTACCCGGTGAGGTGGTTGAACAGGTCGGTGACGTCCTCCCCGACCGTGGCATCGGCGGTGAGCAGGCCGAAGTCCTCGTACAGGCGCGCGGTCTTCGGGTGGTAGTTGCCGGTGCCGATGTGGCAGTAGCGGCGCAGCGCGCCGTCGGCCTCCTCGCGCACCACCAGGATCATCTTGCAGTGGGTCTTGAGCCCGACGAAGCCGTAGACCACGTGGCAGCCGGCCTCCTCAAGCTTGCGCGCCCAGTCGATGTTGGCGCGCTCGTCGAACCGGGCCTTGATCTCCACCACCACCACGACCTGCTTGCCCGCCTCGGCCGCGTCGATGAGCGCGTCCACGATCTCCGAGTCGCCGCTGGTCCGGTACAGCGTGTGCTTGATCGCCAGCACCCGGGGGTCCGCTGCCGCGGAGACCACCAGGCGCTGGGTGCTTGCCGCGAACGAGTCGTACGGGTGGTGCACAAGGACGTCCCGCTCGGAGATCGCTGCGAAGATGCTCGTGTCGGTGGGCAGCACGGTCTCGGAGGGCACGAACGCGGGGTACTTGAGCTGCCGCATGTCGAGGTCGGCGATGGCGTTCAGCCCGGACAGGTCCAGCGGGCCGGGCAGGCGGTACACGGCGCGGGTGTCGACGTCGAGCTCGGTCACCAGCCGGTCCAGCACGTCGCTGGACATCGACTCCTCCACCTCGAGCCTGACGGCCTGCTCGAAGCGGCGCCGCATCAGCTCGCGCTCCATCGACTTGAGCAGGTCCTCGGTCACGTCCTCGTCGATCTCGAGGTCACGGGTCCTGGTCACCCGGAACACGTGCTGCTCGAGCACCTCCAGCCCGGCGAACAGCTGCGGTAGGTGCGCGGCGATCACGTCCTCGATCGGCACGAACCGGTAGGGCGCCACGGTCAGGAACCTGGGCAGCAGCGGGGGCACCTTCACCCGGGCGAACATGGTCGCGCCGGTCTGCGGGTCGGCGATCATCACGGCCAGGCTGAGCGACAGGCCGGAGATGTAGGGGAACGGGTGCGCCGGATCGACGACGAGCGGCGTGAGCACCGGGTAGATCCGCTCCCTGAACAGCCGCTGCATAGACTCCTGCTCGGCTTCTGTGAGCTCCTTCCACCGCAGGATCTCGATGCCCTCCCGGACCAGGGCGGGCAGTACCGAGTCGCTGAAGCACTCAGCGTGCCGAGCGGTCAGCTCGCGCGCGGTCTCCAGCGTGTTCTCGAGGATCTGCGTCGGCGGGATCCCGCTGGCGTTCTCCACCGGGAGGCCGGCCGCCAGCCGCCGGATCCGGCCGGCGACCCGCACCATGAAGAACTCGTCCAGGTTGCTGGCGAAGATGGCCAGGAACCGCACCCGCTCCAGCAGCGGTAGGGACTCGTCCTCCGCCAGCTCCAGGACCCGCTGGTTGAACCGGAGCCAGCTCTCCTCGCGATCCAGATACCGGCCAGGCGGCAGCTCGTCGAGCTCGGCCGCGCGACTCTGGTCTCCCTGCAGGGCGGCGCGGCCGAGCTCCACGGTCTCGCCCTTCTGGAGCTGGCCGGGCCGTGTCGAGGAGGCGCCGGGGTGACCGAGCCCCGCGGCCGGGGCCGCGGCACGCTGCCGTTCGTGGCCCGAGCCAGGCACGCTGCCCGCGTTCTTGCTCTCGTCACCGCGCTGCGATGTGACCTGACTGGTACCCATGCCCCTATTGTCTCCGAGGTCGCTGCTGCTCAAAGACCCCGGGCCTACCACCCACGCAAACTTCTGGTGTCCGCCGGACGCTGCGCCGGCGCAGGGACGCCACCTTGCGGGGACGGGCGCCGGGCGGGCAGGGTTAGCGGAGGGTGGGAGGGCGGGCCTAATGGGCCGGAGCGAACGGAGCTTGACGCATGCGCATTGGCGTGAACCTGGGGGAGCCGGCCGGTCCGGAGGCGCTCAGCCGCCTCCGCGACGACCTCAAGCGCGCGGCCGACGACGGATTCCCGTCGGCCTGGCTGTCGAATATCTTCGGGCTGGACGCGCTGACCGCGCTGGCCGTCGCGGGCAGCCAGGTGCCGGGAATCGACGTGGGCACGGCCGTGGTGCCGACCTACCCGCGCCACCCGGCGGTGCTGGCGCAACAGGCCCTGACCACCGCCACGGCGGTCGGCGGCCGTCTGCTGCTCGGCATCGGCCTGTCGCACAAGATCGTCATCGAGGACATGTACGGCTACAGCTTCGACCGGCCGGCCCGGCACATGCGCGAGTACCTCAGCATCCTGCAGCCGCTCCTCGACGGTCAGACGGCCTCCTTCCAGGGTGAGACCATGCGGGCCGGGATCGGGCTGTCGACGCCGCGCCCGGACCGGGTGCCGGTGCTGCTCGCGGCGCTGGCGCCGCAGATGCTGCGGCTGGCCGGCCGGCACACGGACGGGACCGTGCTCTGGATGACCGGCCCGGCCACCGTGCGCGACTACATCGTCCCGACGATCACGGAGGCCGCCCAGGCCGCGGGGCGCCCCAGCCCGCGCGTGGTGTGCATGCTGCCGGTCTGCGTCACCGATGACCCGGACGGCGCCCGGGCCCGCGCGAACCAGGTCTTCGCGATCTACGGGCAGCTGCCGTCCTACCGGGCGATGCTCGACCGCGAGGGCGCCAAGGAGCCCGGCGACGTCGCGGTCACCGGGACCGAGGACGCGGTCGCCGCGCAGATCAGCGCTCTGGCGGAGGCCGGCGTGACCGACTTCGTGGCCACCGAGTTCGCGACCGGTGACGACGAGGCCCGCACCCGAGCGCTGCTGAAATCCATCGCCCAATAACCATCGTTGTAACGCAGCCGGCGCGGGCGGGCACGCGGCGCGGCGGCCTAGCGCGGGCCGGTCCTGTCGGCAAGCTCGGCGAGCAGCACGGGAAGCAGCCGGTCCTCAGTGACCGCACGGCCGCTGGTCTGCATCAGCGCGGCCAGCCGGGGGTCCCAAGGGCTCTCCGCCGCCGGTCCCCGGAGCGGCTCGTACCCGCTCGCCGAGCCGGCTCGGCGGCCGTATCTGCCGCTTTCCCGCGGGGCCCCGCGCCCTTCCGGCTCGCTCGCCTCGGCCCGCCGGGCGGCAGCGCTGCCCGCAGCCAGGGCCGTCCGGTAGTCATCGGTCCCCATGAGCCATGGCGCCGCGCCCAGCCGACTGATCGCCGCCGCCGTCATCCGCAGCCCTGGCCAGTCGAAATCGCTGTGCCAGTGGATCCGGGTCCCGGTGGCCACCGCGGCCCGCAGCAGCTGGTAGCAGGCGACCGACGGCTCGCCCTCGGTGCAGACCAGCGGCGCGCTGCGCTCACCCAGCTGGTCGGCTGCCGCCCGCAGCACCGCCGGGCTCCGGCAGACGTGCAGGTCGATGGCCAGGGGCATGATCGGCATCGTGGTGAGCTGACGCAGGGTGACCCGGAACGGCTCCCCGGCTCCGGCGGCCTCGGTCAGCCAGCTGCCCAGCAGCTCGCCCCCGGACCTGATGTTGAGCACGAGCACCTGGCTGGCCAGGTCGTCGGTGGCCACGCCGGCCGCGGTCCACAGCGCGCGCTCGGCCTGCGGGCCGGACGGCACCGGCAGCTGCTCACGGCGGGCGAGCGCTCGCAGCAGCAGCCCGGCCAGCGGCGTCGCGCTCAGCGCCCGGCTGTCGCCGGTCACCGCCTCGGCCAGGGCCGGCAGCAGCACCGCCGGCTCGTCGGGCCCGGCCGGCAGCCGCTCGAGCACCGCGGTCGCCAGGGCCAGCAGGTGCCCCTGTCCATGCCGGACCAGCCGGGTCAGGCTGCCGTCCCGGCTGATCTCGTCCAGCCAGGCGATGTGCCACCCGGTCGCGGCGAGGCGGCTGCGACGCCCGGCGTCCAGCGCCTCCTGGAACTGCCGGATCTCGGCGGCCCGCTCGGCCGCGGGGTCCCGGACCGGGCCGGCCAGAGTCTCGACCGCGGCGCGCAGCCCGGAGGCGATCCCCGCCCGGCGCAATGCGGCGTCCACCTCAGGCAGCGGGATGCTGAGCGAGGTACCGCGGCCGATCGCGTGGCCGAGCAGCCGGGCCGCCGCGCGGCGCTGTTCGGCGGTGGCCCCGACCAGGGTGACGGTGCCGTCCACGGGCTCGCCGCGCTCGAGGCGGATCCGGATCCGGTCGATAAGCCAGCCGAGTTCCGGCGCGCCGAGTACCCGCCGCAGCCGCTGCGGGTCGGTGACGCCGGAGTCGCTCACCATAGGCCTGCGCAGAACCCCCACTCCCGCTCGCTGGCCATCATCAGATCCGGGTCGAACGCCGTCCGCGGGGCCCGGGCCCATGGCGCCCTGCACTCATCATCGATCCCCCGCCCGCGTCACATCAACCCGCGCAGCCGCGAGTTACCGCATCGGTGGAGCATCGATGCTGCTACGACCGCATCAACGTTCCATCGATGCGGTTCGCCGTCGGGCGAACCGCCTCCCCGCTCAGCCGGTCGGGGCGGGGAGGCCGGTCACGGAGCCTGCGGCGTCCGCGTCGATCTGCAGGGCGTCGGCGGGCAGCAGGAAGCCCTGCCGCACGCCGCTGGCCGCCGACCGCGCCACCGCGGCCACGTAGTCGCTGTGCAGCGGGTAGAGCGCGGCCAGCTGGGCCGTGCTCAGCGGCGTGGTGGTCCCGAGCAGGAAGCAGAGCGGGCTGGTGCCGGTGTCGCCGGTCCCGGTGAGCGTCGCGGTCGGCGCGTCCACCGCCGGGGTGCGCACCCCGCCGAGCACGTTGCCGAATCTGTCCGTCACGTACGCTCCGTTACGGATATCGATCCGCGCGGCACGCGGGGCCGGGATGCCGGTGCGGGCCCACCGGTTGAGCTGGGCCAGCGCCGCGTCCATCACGTAGTGCTCCTGGCCTTCGTCGGGCAGCTGCCGGCAGGTGCCCTGCGGGAAGAACGGGATGTCGCGGAGCACCTCGGCGGCCGACAGGCCCAGCTCGGTCTCGTCGACGTGCGAGGTCCCCGGCACCTCCCAGAGCCGGAACCAGCGGCTGTCCGGCTGGGTCGCGGGAAGGTAGCCGAGCCCGGCGGCCAGGATGTCGGTCTGGCTCTCGACGGTGAGAACGGGAGTTCCGATGTCGGTCCGGGTCCG
>DASYXX010000678.1:0-4521 GCA_035934395.1 Streptosporangiaceae bacterium | reverse complement strand
CTGCTCCATGTAGATGTTCTTGGCCAGGTCGTCGCCCTGTCGCAGCATCTGCTGATACGCGCGCTGGGCCTGCTGCTCCAGCGTCTGCACCGCCGACGGCAAACGCCCGGTAAGCCCCAGAGCGTCACGTTCTTCCTCAGTGAACGCCGTGCCCCGGTCCTGTATCGGATCTTCGAGGACATGCGGAATGGCCGGAGCCGGCCCAGCGCTCATGTGCATGATCTGTCCCCCCGGATGGTCAGCATTGAGTTCGACCCGCGCGAATCTGCTTCCCCGGTCGCGGTGGGTTCCCCGCGGCCTCGCGTTGCTAGCATCCCCACCGGGCGGACCCTGACACTTAGCGTCGGACCAGCGACGGGAAGATGACGGCCGCGGTGACGATCAGCGCGATGCCGGAGAGCAGCAGCGCGTTGTGGAGTCCCGCCACGAACAGCAGGCGGTCGGCGGCGGCCGGCAGCCCGGCCGCGCTGCCGCCCGGCAGCCGCGCGTACACGAACGCGCCGAGCACGGCCACGCCGAACACCTGCCCGATCTGGCGGAAGCTGTTGAGCACCGCGGAGGCCATGCCGGCCCGGGAGACGTCGACCGCGGACAGGGCCAGGGTGGTCATGGGCGTCCCGCACAGCCCCACGCCGGCGCCGAGCGGCGCGAAAATCCACCAGATCGCGCCGGGGCCGGTGCCGGGGCCAAGCCTGCGCAGCGCGAGCATGGCGTCGCCGCTGATCACGAGCCCGGTCAGCAGCGGCCAGCGCTCGGAGAAGCGCCCGACCAGCCGGCCCGACCAGGCCGCGGCCAGCGCGTACGCGACCCCGATGGCACAGACGGCGACGCCGGCGGCGACGGGGGAGCGGCCCTGCACCGCCTGGAAGAACGCGCTGAAGTAGACGATCGCGCCGACGAACGCGAAGAACACGATCAGCGCCGCGAGGTTGGCCGCGGCGAACGCTGGCCGCGTGAACAGCGAGACGTCGACCAGGGGCTCCGCGCGACGGCGCTCGGCGATGACGAACGCGGCCAGGACGCAGGCCGCGGCGGCGAACGCCGCGATCACCGGCACCGAGGCCCAGCCGCGGTCCTGCCCGTCGATGACCGCGAACGCGAGCAGGCCCACCCCGGAGGCCGACCCGGCGGCGCCGGCCCAGTCGAACGGGCCGCGCGCCGGCGTCCGCGGCAGGCGCGGGATCACGCGGGCGCCCAGCATCACGAGGGCGGCGGTCAGGGGCACGTTGAGCAGGAACACCCACCGCCAGCCCATCGCGCCGACGATCACGCCGCCCAGCGCCGGGCCGAGCGCCATCGCGACCCCGGACCCGGTCGACCACAGCCCGACCGCCGCGGACCGCCGCCGGTCGTCGGTGAAGACGGCCCGGATGATGGCCAGGCTGCCGGGGATGAGCAGGGCCGGGCCCGTTCCCTGCAGCACGCGGCCGGCCAGCAGCAGGCCGGCGGACGGAGCGAGACCGGCGGCCAGCGAGCCCAGCCCGAACAGCGCGACGCCGAGCAGGAACGTGCCCTTCCGGCCGCGCCGGTCCCCGGCGACCCCGCCGGCCAGCAGCAGGCTCGCGTAGACCAGGACGTACGCGTCGACGGTCCACTCCAGGCCCGCGGCGCTGGCGTGCAGGTCGCGCCCGATCGTCGGGAGCGCGACGCTGACGACCGTGGTGGACAGGACGGCCAGGAACAGGCCGGCCGTCACCAGCACCAGCGTCGGCCATGGCGCCGCGCGGGCCCCCTGGACCGGGGCGGGAGGGCCAGTTCGGGCCGGCCTGGAGTCGGTAACCATGTCTCCAGTCTCCGGCCCGGCGAACCAGAAGTCCAAGATCTAGTTCTTCTTCGAACTAGAATCAATAGTTATTAACGTCTCCGACGAGCGCTAGTCGCCTGGCTCACGGCGCCCCTTACTCGACCGTCACCGACTTGGCCAGGTTGCGCGGCTTGTCAATGTCGTGGCCGAGCGCGAGCGCGGCGTGGTACGCCATCATCTGCAGCGGGACGGTCAGCAGGATCGGGTCGAGCTCGCGCTCGTTCTTGGGCACTGTGACCCTCGGGACCTCGAGCTCGCCCAGGGTGACGCCCGGGTGGGTGACGGCCACGAGGGGCCCGCGGCGCGCGACGATCTGCTGCATCGCGCCGAGGTTGCGGTCGGTCAGCTCGTCGTCAGGGAGGATCGCCACGGTCGGCAGGGTCTCGCAGATCAGCGCCAGCGGGCCGTGCTTCAGCTCGCTGGTCTGGTAGGCCTCGGCATGCCGGTAGGAGATCTCCTTGAACTTCTGGGCGCCCTCGCGCGCGACGGGGAACCCGCGGACCCGGCCGATGAAGAACAGGCTATCCGCGCCGGCCAGGCCCTTGGCGACCTCGGCGATATGCTCCTCGTCGGCGAGGATCTCCTCAATCTGGGACGGCACCTTCCGCAGGCCCGCGATGATCCGCTGCCCGTCGGCGATGGACAGGTCACGGACCCGGGCCAGGCACAGCGCGAGCAGCGCGAACCCGATGGCCATGTGCGTGAGCGCCTTGGTCGACGCGACCGCGACCTCGGGCCCGGCGTGCAGGTAGATGCCGCCGTCGCACTCCCGGGCGATCGTGGATCCCACCACGTTGACCAGCCCCACGATCTGACCGCCCTTGCGCTTGACCTCCTGCACGGCGAACGCCGTGTCGGCCGTCTCCCCGGACTGACTCACCGCGACGTACAGCGTGTCGGGCTCGACGATCGGGTTGCGGTAACGGAACTCCGACGCGGGCTCCGCGTCCGCGGGAATGCGGGCCAGCTCCTCGATCATCGCGGCGCCGATCTGGCCGACGTAGTACGCCGAGCCGCAGCCGAGGATCTTGACCCGGCGGAACCCGCGCAGCTCGCGCGGGCCGAGGTTCAGCCCGTCGAGGCGCGCGGTGCCGAAGCGCTCGTCCAGGCGGCCCCGCAGCATCCGCTCGATCGTGGACGGCTGCTCGAGGATCTCCTTGCGCATGTAGTGCTGGTAGCCGGCCAGCCCCACGTCCTCGAGGTCGAGGTCGATCGTGGTCGGGGTCTTCGCGGTGTTCTCCTCGTCCCGGCTGAACGTGCGGAACTCCGACGCGGTCACCGTCGCCAGCTCGCCGTCGTCGAGGTGGACGACCGAGGTGGTGTGCCGCACCAGCGCGGCGAGGTCGCTGGCGACGAACATCTCGTGGTCGCCGACGCCGAGGATGAGCGGGGAGCCGTTGCGCGCGACCACGATCCGGTCCGGGTGCCGCTCGTCGAGGACCGCGATCGCGTACGTCCCGGTGATCCGCGACAGCGTCTCGAGGACCGCCTCCTCGAGCGTGGCGGCCTCGGAGAGCGCGATGAGGTGGGCGATGACCTCCGTGTCGGTCTCCGAGGTGAGCTTCACCCCCCGGGCGTCCAGGCGCTCGCGCAGCGTGGCCGCGTTGTCGATGATGCCGTTGTGCACGACGCTGATCCGGCCGTCCTCGCTGGCCTGCGGGTGGGCGTTGTCCTCGGTGGCGGGGCCGTGGGTGGCCCAGCGGGTGTGGCCGATGCCCGCCCGCCCGGCCAGCCGCCTGGGCAGCGTCGCGTCGAGGTCGCGGACCCGGCCGACCTTGCGGAACACCTGGGTGCCCCGGGTGCCCAGGACCGCGATCCCGGCCGAGTCGTACCCGCGGTACTCCAGGCGGTACAGGCCCTCGATGAGGACCGGTGCCGCGTTCTGGCTGCCGATGTAGCCGACGATTCCGCACATGCAGGTGACACTCCTTCCGGCTCAGTGGTAGATGATCCGGCGCAGCTGACGTTCGGACAGGGCTGGCGGTGAGACCAGCCGGGTGGCCAGCTCCGCGGCGATCAGCGCGAAGATCTCCGGGTTACGCTTCCCGTACAGCTGGTAGTGCGCGTGGCGGCGCCGCACGAAGTCCTCGACGGGCTCCCGGTACCAGGCCAGGACGTCCGCCACCACCCGGGCCGCCTCCCCTGGCGTGAGCCCGGTCGAGGCAGCGATCCGGTCGACGAGATCGCGGTCGTGCACCGCATCATCGTGCCGTCTGGCGGGCCCGAGTGCCAAGTTCTTGCCCGGAATCGGGCAGAAAACTGCATGCGGCGCGTAGTTTCGGGCCTGTGAGCCCGTTCCCGCCCGCGACAGGCCCGGTATGCGTCAATTCGAGATTGACGAAAATCCGGCGTCAACTTAATATTGACGTATGACGGATCCTCCGGTCTCACTCGACAACCTGATCTCGTTCGTCCGCGCGATGCACCCGGACGGAGGACCGCTGCACAACCTCGCCGACGCCATGGCGGCGGCCGCGGAGCTCGAGGCGCAGTCCGACGCGCTGATCGGGTACTTCGTGGACCAGGCCCGTCGGTCGGGCGCCTCGTGGAGCCAGATCGGCGCCAGCATGGGCGTGTCCAAGCAGGCCGCGCAGCAGCGCTTCGTGGCCCGCTGGGAGAGCGCCGACTTCTCCCGGTTCACCCAGCGCTCCCGCAACGCGCTCGCCGCGGCCGGCCAGATCGCCGCGAGCGGGGGAGCGGAGCTGGTCGACGCGGCG
>DASYXX010000649.1:0-2900 GCA_035934395.1 Streptosporangiaceae bacterium | reverse complement strand
GGTCGGCGTCCACGTGGTCGAGCAGGGCCGAGCGGGCGCCCGTCTCGTTCCTGTCGGGGTCGCTCGTCGGGACGAACCGCTCGTCGCCCCACCAGATGTCCAGGTGCCGCCAGTCGATGGCGTCCCTGGCCGGGGTGGCGGCGACCTCGGCGAGTACCGCGGTGCCGATGCCGCCCCCGGTCAGCACTCCCGACGCGGCGCCGCGGGCGGCGACCGCGTCCACCAGCCTGGTGACCAGGCGAGCGGCGACGGCCTGGGCGAGCAGCTTGGCGTCACGGTGCACGATGACCTCGGGCACACTCACTGTGCTTGCCCCGCTCGCCTCCGGGCCGCTTTCAAGGCGCCTCCTTCCCTCGTCGCTCCTTCGTCGCTCCTCAGTCCAGTCGGCGCCGCGGCCCTTTGGCTCGCTCTCACGAGGCAGAGCCTCCCGCGCCTGCGGCGAGGGCGCGCAGCGTCTCCGCGTAGACCTCGTCGGGCTCGAGCCTGCGCAGTTCCTCGGCGACCAGTTCGGCGGTCTCGCGCCGGTGCAGGGCCACCCGGCGTTCCGGGTGCCCCGGCCACGACAGGGCGGCGTTGCGTCCGTCCGGCCGGGACAGCGCGATCTTGCCGTCCGCCGTCTCGAAGCTGACCTCGGTGATGCCGGGGCCGCCGGACTCGCCGCGCTGCACGCCGATGCCGAGCCGCAGCCCGAGCCAGGCCGCGATCAGGTCCGCGCTCGGATTCCCCGGCTCCGCCAGGACCTCGCCGCTGAGCAACTCCGGGTAGGGCTGATCCAGGGTGGCGGCGAGCAGCGAACGCCAGGGCGTCGACCGGGTCCAGCTCAGGTCGGTGTCGCCGGGCCGGTAGGCCTTGGCCAGGTCCAGCAGCATGTCCCTGGGCGTCTCGCTGGCCGCGGCGTCCGTCACCCGGCGCTGGGCCACCGCGCCGAGCGGGTCCTCGCTGGGGGAGGGCGGTGCCTCGTCCGGCCACCAGGTGACCACGGGTACGTCGGGCGCGAGCAGCGGCGCGACCACCGAGTCGGCGTGCTGGCCGAGCGGGCCGTACATGCGGAGCAGGATGGTCTCACCGGGGCCGGTCTCACCCACCCGGATTTCGGCGTCCAGCCTGGACTCGGCCTTGGGCTTGCGGGTGATGACGGCGAGGACCCGGCTCGGATGCTCGCGCCCCGCCTGGCTGGCCGCGCGGACGGCGTCGTACTGCGCCGCCTCGTCGGTGACGATAATCAGCGTCAGCACGGTGCCGGAAGCAGGACCGCCCATCCGGCGGCGCGCCTGGGTGAGCGCCTCGTGGATGGCGCCTGTGGTGGTGTCGGTCAGGTCGATGGTCATCGCGGCCTCCCTATAGCCGGCGCCATGCGCGCCCGTCCCGTGCCATCAGCGCGTCGGCCGACGGGGGGCCTCCCGTGCCCGCCGGGTACTGCTCCGGCTTGGTGTAGGAGGCCCAGAATTCCTCTATCGGATCGAGGATCCGCCAGCCGAGCTCGACTTCGGCCTGCCGGGGGAACAGCGGCGGGTCGCCGATGAGGACGTCGAGCAGGAGCCGCTCGTAGGCCTCGGGGCTGGATTCGGTGAACGACTCGCCGTAGGCGAAGTCCATGTTCACGTCGCGGACTTCCATGGCGGTGCCTGGCACCTTCGACCCGAACCTGACCGTGATGCCCTCGTCCGGCTGGATCCTGATCACCAGCGCGTTCTGGCCGAGCTCCTCGGTGTCCGTGGCGGAGAACGGCAGGTGCGGCGCCCGGTGGAAGATCAGCGCGATCTCCGTCATGCGGCGCGGCAGCCGCTTGCCCGCGCGCAGGTAGAACCCCACCCCGGCCCACCGCCTGGTGTCGACGCCGAGCCGCAGCGCGGCGTACGTCTCGGTGCGGGAGTCGGCGGGGATACCATCCTCCTCCAGGAACCCGCGCACCTGGCGCCCGCCCTGCCAGCCGGCCGAATACTGGCCGCGCGAGGTGCCCGTCGCGATGTCGGCGGGCAGCCGCACCGCGGAGAGCACCTTCTCCTTCTCCATCCGCAGCGAGTCCGCGTCGAACGCGACCGGCTCCTCCATCGCCACCAGCGCGAGCAGCTGCAGCAGGTGGTTCTGGATCACGTCGCGGGCCGCGCCGATGCCGTCGTAGTAGCCGGCCCGGCCGCCGATGCCGATGTCCTCGGCCATCGTGATCTGGACGTGGTCCACGAAGCCGCGGCTCCAGATCGGCTCGAACATCTCGTTGGCGAAGCGGAGCGCCAGGATGTTCTGCACCGTCTCCTTGCCGAGATAGTGGTCGATGCGGAACACGGCGTGCGGCGGGAAAACCCCGTCCAGGGTCGCGTTCAGCTCCCGGGCGCTGGCCAGGTCGTGGCCGAACGGCTTCTCGATCACCACCCTGCGCCAGCCGCCGCCGGCGGCGTCGGACAGCCCGCTGCGCTTGAGCTGCTGCACCACCGTGGGGAACTGACCCGGCGGGATCGACAGGTAGAACGCGTAGTTGCCGCCGGTGCCGCGCTCCTCGTCGAGCTGCCTGACGGCCGCGGCCAGCTGGTCGAACGCGGCGTCGTCGGAGAACGAGCCCGACACGAACCTGACGCCCTCGCTGAGCTGCTGCCACACCGCGTCGCGGAACGGCGTCCTGGCGTACTCCTTCACCGCCTGGTAGGTGACCTGGGCGAAGTCCTCGTCCGCCCAGTCCCGCCGGGCGAAGCCGACGAACGAGAATCCGGGCGGCAGCAGGCCGCGGTTGGCCAGGTCGTAGACGGCGGGCATGAGCTTCTTGCGCGCCAGGTCGCCGGTGACCCCGAACATGACAAGCACGCACGGCCCGGCCACCCGCGGGATGCGCCGGTCCCGCGGGTCGCGGAGCGGATTGCGTGGTGCGGACATCTCATCCATGCCCGCGATGACTCCGGGGTTCGCCG
>DASYXX010000645.1:0-3049 GCA_035934395.1 Streptosporangiaceae bacterium | reverse complement strand
GCCAGCTGGTCCGCGCCCGCCCGGGAGCCGAGCAGCAGCTGCTCCACCAGCTTGGCCAGCGCGCCGGCCCGATCGGCGATCGTCTGCACCGCACTGCGCCGGTCGGCGTCGGACATCTTGTCCCAGCGGCTCGCCAGCGTGCTCGCGAAGCCCTGCACCACGGTGATCGGGGTCCGCAGCTCGTGGCTGGTCGTGGCCAGAAACAGGTCCTTGGCCTCCTCGAGCTCCTTGGCCGCCGTGATGTCACGGAAGTCGAGCACCTGCTCGTCGCGGCCCTCAAGACCGGTGCACAGCACGTCCAGCCAGCGGCCGTTGCCCAGCTTGTGGGTCAGCTTGGCTCCGGGCACCGGCAGCGGGAACGGCGGCGGCTTGCCCGCGGCCGCCGCGGCGGAGACGCCGGTCAGCCGCTGCGCCGCCGGGTTCCACTGCCGGACCAGCCCGTGGGCGTCCAGCACCGCGATACCGTCGGCGCTGCCGTCGATCACCGCGCGCTCGTGCGCCCGCTGCCGCACCACCTCCTCGAACGCGGTGACGTTGGACAGCGCCACGCTGGCGTGACCGGCCAGCAGTTCCAGCAGCTCCAGCTCGACGTGGCCGACCTTGCGCCTCGAGTACAGGGCGTACAGCGCGCCGTAGGGACGCCCGCCCACGTGGGACAGGCTCACCGTGATCGTGTGCAGTCCCGGCAGGGCCGACCAGATCAGGTCGTCGAAGTGCCCGGACTCCCCGGTGGCCATCATCACGGTCTTGCCGGACCGCATCAGCTCGCCGACCGTGCTCGTGGCCAGGTTCGCGGTCCGGCCGCGCAGCCCGCTGGGCAGCCCGTCCATGCTGACCAGCCGCAGCACGTCGTTCTCGATGAGCACGAACCCGCCGGCGTCCGCCCTGGTCAGCTCCCGCAGGCTGGCGGCGATCCGGTCCAGGACAGCGGACAGGTCCAGCTGCGCGTTCATGTCCGCGACCACGTCGTTGAGCCGGCGCACGACCCGGGCGCGCTCGGCCATGTAGTGCTTGACCGCCTCGTCGCCGGCCGTCTGATGGCAGACGCTGACCCAGCCGATGGTCTGGCCCGCGCTGTTGACCAGGCCGCTGGTGTCGATGCGCAGGTCAAGCAGCCCGCCGTCCTTGCGGAGCCGGCGGGTGGCGAACGAGACCTGGCCGCCGGCGGCGACGTGCTCCAGGACCGCGTTGTGCTCGGCCTTCAGCTCTTCCGGGATAAAGGCCAGGTCCAAGCCGACGACCTCGGATGCCTTCCACCCGAACAGGCGCTCGGCGGCCGGGTTCCATAGCGTGATCGTCCGGTCCGCGCCGAAAGCGATGATTGCGTCGGCGGCGCACTCGATGACCGCGCGCGCGGTCGCGTCGATCCGCACCCGGTCCCGGCTGCTCGCTACCGCCAGCTTCAGCGCCACGCTCCATGATCCCACCGCCAGGCGGCGCATGCTCAGAAAAACCGAGCCGACCCACCCGTGCGGCGCGCCCCGACCAGACACACAATACTAAACCCGGCCAAGCCGGGCAGCGTTACGTATAGTCTTTTACCGTCACCATAGACCCAGCCAGCTCGGCCACCAGGTACCGGAAAGGGCACGGAACCGTGTCGGCCAGGCCTGCGTCCAACTGGGCATGACGCTTCACCTGCCCCGGACGCGATGCGGCGCTCGCTACCTTCTGATCGCGGCCGTCTGCGCGGCCGCCGCCACCGCCTGCGGCACCGCGGCCGCCCCCGCCAGCTCGCCCGCGCCGGCGAACGTATCCCTCGATATCAAGGTGACCGGCGGTTCCGGCGGCGCGCACCACTGGACGCTCCGGTGCGACCCGACCGGCGGCAGCCACCCCAACGCGGCCGCGGCCTGCGCCGTCCTGCTCAAGGCCAAGAACCCGTTCGCCCCGGTGCCCAGAGGCGTCATGTGCCCCATGATCCTGGCGAGCACGCCGGTGGCCAAGGTTACCGGGATCTACTTCGGCCAGCATATCGACGCCACGTTCACGCAGGGCGGATGCAACGGGGCCCGCTGGACCAAGATCGGGCAGATCTTCCACTGACCCCCCGCCACCGAGCCACTCCTCCCACACCTGGCTCTGCAGCGTGTTCCTCCTAGCACGCTGCAGAGCCAGGTCATTTGAGCAGCCGTGACATCCGGCGATCGGCCAACGGCTTGCCGCCGGTCTGGCAGGTCGGGCAGTACTGCAGCGCCGAGTCGGCGAACGACACCTCGCGAACGGTGTCGCCGCACACCGGGCACGGCTGGCCCGCCCGCCCGTGCACCCGCAGGCCGGCCTTCTTCTCCGCCTTCAGGTCGCCGGCGGCCAGCCCTTCTGACCGGGCGATCGCCTCGCGCAGGGTGCCCACGATCACCGCGTGCAGTTCGGTCACCTCGTCCGCGCGGAGGCTGGCCGCCAGCCGGAACGGTGACATCCTGGCCGCGTGCAGGACCTCGTCCGAATAGGCGTTGCCGATGCCGCCGATGACCTTCTGGTCGCGGAGCACGCCCTTGATCTGCGTCCTGCGCCCGGCGAGGATCGCGGCCAGGACCTCCGGCGTGAAGGCCGGGTCCAGCGGATCGGGCCCCAGGGAGGCGATGCCGGGCACCGCCGCCGGGTCGGTCACCAGGTAGACCGCGAGCCGCTTGCGCGTCCCAGCCTCGGTGAGGTCGAAGCCGGCCCCGTCGGCGAACCGCAGCCGGAACGCCAGCGGGCCCTTGCCCGGTCGCGGCGGCTGCTCGGGCAGGCTGTCCCGCCAGCGCAGCCAGCCCGCCCGGGCCAGGTGCACGATCAGGTGCAGCTGTCCGCCCGGCGCGCCTGGGGCTCCCGCGCCGTCGCTCGGCGCCTCGGTCACGAGATCAAGAAATTTCCCGTAACGCCGCGTGGTGGTGATGGCCCGGCCGCGCAGCGCGGTCAGCGGCGGGTCATAGGTCTTGAGCACGGAGATCTCGGCGATGTCCGCGCGGTCGATGACCCGGCCCGCCGCCCGCTCCCGCAGGTCCGCGGCCAGGGCCTCTACCTCGGGTAGTTCTGGCACAGCTTCGATTGTGCCTGGTCCGGCCCT
>DASYXX010000592.1:0-8561 GCA_035934395.1 Streptosporangiaceae bacterium | reverse complement strand
GATGCCGCGCGCGACGCCGCCCGGCGGGCGTTCGAGCGCGACCAGCTGGGGTTCGGGCCCTTTATCGCGCCCGAGCTGGCTGAGGCCGCGTCCAGGACCGGTGACGAAGCACTCGTCAGGGCCTCGCTGGACTGGCTGTCCGAACGCACGCGCGTGACCCCCACCGACTGGGCGCTGGGGATCCAGGCCCGCCTGCGGGCCCTGCTCAGCGAGGGCCCCGCCGCCGAGCGGCACTACCGCGAGTCCATCGACCGCCTAGCCCGCACCCGCGTCCGTGCCGAACTGGCCCGCAGTCAGCTGCTCTACGGGGAGTGGCTGCGCCGGGAGAACCGCCGCGTGGACGCGCGGGAGCAGCTCCGCGCCGCCCACGGCATGCTGGACACGATGGGCATGGAGGCGTTCGCCGAGCGCGCCCGCCGCGAGCTGCTGGCCACCGGCGAGACCGTCCGCAAGCGCGCCCCGCAGGCCGCCGGCCCGCGAGCCGGCGAGGCCGGTAC
This sequence comes from Streptosporangiaceae bacterium, assembly GCA_035934395.1. Lineage (GTDB taxonomy): Bacteria > Actinomycetota > Actinomycetes > Streptosporangiales > Streptosporangiaceae > JASHPR01. The sequence continues at coordinate 8,064 of DASYXX010000592.1, read as the reverse complement.
TGCGCTGACCACGCAGGAGGCCCAGGTCGCGCGGCTGGCCTACGAGGGGCTTTCCAACCCGGAGATCAGCACGCGGCTGTTCATCAGCCCGCGCACGGTCCAGTACCACCTGCGCAAGGTCTTTACCAAGCTCGGCATCAGCTCCCGCGGCCAGCTCCACCGCGTCCTGCCTGGCGACCTGGACACCACCCAGCCACGCTGAAATGTTCAGCTCCCTGAGCCGCGTCCGCCAGCGAGGAAGCGGGCGAAGTTGTCGCCGAGCAGGCCGTCGATCTTGTGCTGCGGGATCGGGTCCAGGGCGAGCGCGGCGGCCTCCTCGTTGACCGAGCGGACCTTCTCCGCCAGCGCGACCGGGTCATAGAGGAACCCGGGGTAGTCGCTGCCGAAGAACAGCTTCTCCAGCGGCACGAACATCGGCTCGCACCGCTGCAGCAGCGCGAACAGGTCCCGCCGGGTGATGCTCGCCAGCAGGTAGGACAGCTCGCCGTAGAAGTTCGGGTGCTTGGTCAGCAGGAACAGCGCCTCGTCGACCCACGGGTGCCCGCAGTGCGCGATGATCACGCGCAGATCGCGGAAGCACCGGCCGACGTCGTCCAGCAGCGCGGGCCGGCCGAGCTCCAGCGCCGCGTCGAGCCGGGTCGACCCAGCCTGGTGGATCATGACGGGGATGCCGAGCTCGCCTGCCGCCTGGTAGACGGGGAACGCGAGGTCGCGGTCGGCCGGCGACCAGTGCTGGTACATGGGGTACAGCTTCAGCCCGGCCAGGCCGAGCTCGGCCACGGCCCGGCGGAGCTCGGCCACCGCGGCCCGCGGCCCGCGCCAGGCCGGGTTCACCGAGGCGAAGCCGATGAAGCGGCCGGGGTCCGCCCGCACCACGGCGGCCACGTAGTCGTTGCACTTCTCCGGGTCGGGCGGCCCGGCGACGCCGAGCGCGCCGCCGCTGTCCACGGTGCCGATCAGCTGCCCGTCGAGGTACTGGGGCGAGACCGCCAGCACCACGATCTTGTCGAACCCAGGGTGGTCGCGCAGCGACTCGGCCGGGCCGATCACCGGCCAGCCCCGCCCCGAGTACCCGCTGGCCTCCCACTCCTCGCCGGTCGGCATCCGGTGCGAGGGCAGCAGCCCCATGCTGCGGTAGATGCACAGCGAGCCCTCGCGGCCGTAGGCGGCGGTGAACTCCGGGTCCGCGGCCAGGCTCAGGATGTGGCTGTGCGCGTCAATCAGCACCGCGGTCGCCTCCCGGCCCGCCGTCGGCTATGCGGCGGGCGTTGTAGGCGTGGGCCGGCTCGACCGGGACGTCGTACCAGGGCTGGTACAGCGGCGCGAGGTACGGCTCGACCAGTGCGCCCAGCTCGGCCCAGCGCCGGACCTCGGCCGGCGGCCGGTAGACGCGCTCGGCGACCGCGGCGGCGAACCGCTCCCGCACCAGGTCCTCGTTCACCACCGTGACCCGCCCGGCCTCCATCAGTACCCGGCCGTGCCCGAGCACGACGTCGATGTCCTGCGACTCGGCCCGGTCGACGACCACGTCGAGGAACGGCTCGCGGTCATAACGCCCGGGCGGGAACAGGATCCGGTCCTTGCGGACCACCAGCAGGTCGGCCCACTTGCCAGGCTCCAGGCTGCCCAGCCGGGCCTCGGCACCGACCGCGCGGGCCCCGCTCCCGGCCGCCGCGCGCAGCAGGGCCTCGCTGTCCAGCCTGCCCTCGCCGAACGTCCGCGGCAGCCGCTGCAGGTAGCCGGCCAGCCGCAGCTCCTGGAAAAAGTCCTCGCGGTCGGAGAACGAGATGCCGTCGGTGCCGAAGCCGACCCGCCCGCCGGCGGCCATGATGTCGCGGACCCGGCAGATCCCGCTGGCCAGCCGGAGGTTCGACCCGGGGTTGCAGGAGGCCACCGCCCCGCTGTCGGCGAACGGCCCTATCTCGTCGTCGGTGACCCAGACGAAGTGCTCGAGCACGGTCCGCGGCCCGAGCACGCCCAGGTCGGCCAGGCGGCGCACGGCGGGCTTCCCGTAGCGCTCCAGGCTGAACATCATCTCCGAACGCGTCTCCAGCGCGTGGGTGACCAGAGACGTGTCGCGCTCGCCGGCCGCCTGAACGCAGCGCCGGTACAGCTCGTCCGAGCACGCGGGCGTCCAGTCCGGCGCGGTCACGATCCGGATCCGGTCATCCCGGCCGTGCCAGTCGGCGGACAGCGCCTCGAACGTCGCCATGACCTCGTCCACCGGCCACGCGTAGCCCATCGGCGACGCGCGGACCTCGTCGGCGAGGGCGGCCGGGAGCCGGGCCAGGAACGTCTCGTCCGCCTCGTGCGCGTAGACGTGCTGGTCCCGGCTGACCAGCCCGAACGCCGTGCGCAGGCCGGAGTCCAGGTAAGCACGCAGGGCGGGGACGCAGCCGAAGTGCTCCATCCCGGTCCGGCCGTAGTACATGTCGACGGTGCCGGTCTGGCCGCCCTTGATGGCCGTGACCAGGCCCCACAGGATGCCGTCGTACAGGTCCTGCTCGTCGACCGGGCCGACCGCGCCCTGGATGTGCAGGTTGGCCTTCTCGAAGACGTGCTGGTAGAGGCCGGGCCCGATCGCCAGCTCCGAGTGGTAGTGGCAGTTGACGAACCCGGGCATGACGAAGTGCCCGGCCGACCCGAGCACCCGGTCGAACGGCCCCCGGGCCGCCAGCACCTCCCTGGGGCCGGCCGCGGTGATCTCCGGGCCCTCCACGATCAGCGCGCCGTCCGGGATCAGGGCGGCCGTGCCCAGCGCGACGACCGGGTCGCCTAGCACCAGGTAGCGGGCCACGGGCGGGTCTAGCGCCCCTGACCGGGAACGACCATCTTGTCCAGCACCCGGATGAACGCGGCGTTGGCCTTCTCCAGCACCTTCGGCTCGTCGACCGTGGTCAGCCTCCGGCCTTCCATGACGACGTTGCCGTCGATGATCGTGGTGTCGACGCAGCTGCCGTTGGCCGCGAACACCAGGTGCGAGAACAGGTGCTCGGCGTTGCCGGGCATCAGTGGCGTGAACATCTGGCTCTGCAGGTCGACCAGGATCAGGTCGGCCTTGCGCCCGGCCGTGAGCTGCCCGGTGTCGTGACCCAGCGCGGCGGCGCCGTTGCGGGTGGCCATCCGGAGCACGTCCGGTGCCTGCTGCAGGCTGGCGTCCACGCGGGTGGCGCGGTGCATGAGCGAGGCGAACTTCATCACCTGGAACAGGTCCCGGCTGTTGTTGCACTCGGCCGCGTCGTGCCCGAGGCCGATGTTGAGGCCGGCGTTCAGCATCTCCGGCACCCGTGCCACCCCGTTGCCGAGCTTGGCGTTGGACGACGGGTTGTGCGAGATCTGGGTGCCGGTCTCGCGCATCAGCGCGATCTCGGTATCGGACAGCCAGACGCAGTGCGCGGCGACGGTGTTGCGGCCGAGGATGCCGCAGTCGTAGGCGACCTCGGTCGGCCGACGGCCGAAGCGCTGCTTGGAGTTCTCCACCTCGGTCAGTGACTCGTTCAGGTGGATGTGGATCCCGGTGCCCAGCTCGTCGGCCAGGGCCCGGGTGTCCCGCAGCAGCCCCTCCGAGGCGAGGGGCAGCCACTCGATGCCGACGTAGACCTCGACCCGGCCGCCGGCCTTGCCGTGGTTGGCCCGGTAGGCCTGCTCGTTGATCTCCAGGGTGTCCAGGTCGTGCTCGTCGTCGGCGACGTCGTTGGACAACACCGCCCGGATCCCCACCTCCTCGGCCGCGGCGGCCAGCGCGTCGAGCCGGCGGTACATATCGTTGACCGTGGTGACGCCGCACCGGATCGACTCGGTGTAGCTGGCGAGCGCGGCCCAGTACGCGGCGTCGTCGTCCAGCGCCCGGATGATGGGGTACCAGCAGGTTTCGAGGTACTCCCACAGCGGCAGGTGATCGCTCCAGCCCTTGCCGAGGGCGGTGTGGTAGTGCAGGTCGACCAGGCCGGGCAGCACGGCCTTCCCGGCGGCGTCGATCACCCGGGCGTCGCCGGACTGGCCCGCCGCGAGGCGGGCTTCGACCTCGTCGGCCGGGCCGACGTCGGCGATCCGGTCGCCTTCCAGCACGACCGCGCCGCCGAAGTGGACGTCGCCGGCATCGTTCATCGTGACGACCGTGCCGTTCTTGATCAGGATTCTGCCTGCCATGGCTGCTCCTAGGGGAGGGGGGTTCAGCTGGGTACGAGCACCTGGCGGCCGAGGACGGTGCGGCTGCGCAGGGCGGACAGGGCGTCGCCGATGCGGTCCAGCGGGTAGCGGCCGGCCAGCGGGACGACCATGCTTCCCGCGGCGGCCATGGCGATCGCGTCGTTCAGGTCGGTCCTGGTCGCCGCGACCGTGGACACCAGGCTGGCCTCGGAGAGGATGAACTCGATCGGGTGAATGCTCAGCGACTGGTCGGTGTATCCGGTGCTGACGAAGCGGCCCCGCGGGGCGAGCGCGCGGATCCCGGCGGTCATCGTCTCGGTGGTGCCGACGAGCTCGAAGAACACGTCCGCGCCCCGCCCGGCGGCCCGGGACCGGACGGTCTGGGGCAGGGAAGCGTAGTCGTCGCCGGGCGGCAGCACGATCACGTCCGCGGCGCCGTGCTCCGCGGCGAGAGCCGCCTTGCCGGCGGAGTCGGCGACCGCGATGACAAGGGCGCCGGCCCGGGCGGCCGCCTGGACCACGAGGATGCCGACGCCGCCGATGCCGTTCACCACGGCGATCTGGCCGAACTCCAGCCGGGACATCCGGGTGGCGTGCACAGCGGTCATGCCCGCGCAGGTCAGCACCGCGGCGGTGGCGAAGTCCACCTCGTCGGGCAGCACCGCGAGGTTGTGCTCGGGCGCGACCAGGTACTCGGCGTCGCCGCCGTCGCGGTTGAAGCCCAGCTGGCCCGGCTGGGTGGTGCAGAGGTTCTGCCGGCCGAGCAGGCACTGCTCGCAGGTGCCGCAGAACAGCTTGTTGAAGACCGCGACGCGCGTGCCGGCCGGCAGCGCCACGCCGGGGCCGGCCTCCTCGACGGTCCCGGCCGCCTCGTGGCCGAGCGTCATCGGATAGACGTCCGGCTTGATCATCCCGTCCATGATGTGCAGGTCCGTGCCGCAGACGCCGGCGGCGTGGATCCGGATCAGCGCCTCGCCCGGGCCGGGACGCGGCGTCTCGACCTCGCTGGGCCGCACGGTGAGGTCCTGCTGGACCTGGATCGCTCGCATCGGTCCCCCTGCCTTCCTTCCTCGGGCGGCCGGCGGTTCAGGCCGCCGCCAGCGCCATGTCCCAGAACTCGCGCTCGTAGCGGATCGAGATGCTGAACACCTCGGACAGCCTGGACCACTGCCGGGCGTCGGCGGGATCGGCCAGCCGGTCGAGCAGGCCGGTGGTCTCCGCCACCAGCGCGTCGTAGCCGGCGTTGCCGAACATCGCGATCCAGTCGGCGTATACCGGGTCGTCCGGCGGTGCCGCCATGAGCGGCCGGGCGATCTCGCCGTAGCTCCACTGGCAGGGCAGCAGCGCGGCCAGCCCCTCCGCGCAGTCGCCCAGCGCGCAGACGTGCAGCAGATGCCGGGTATAGCCGTAGGTGACCGGGTGCAGCCCCGCCGGTCCGGGCAGATCGTCAGCGGACCCGCCGAGCCGGGCCAGGAACGCCAGGTTCGCCGGAATCTCCGTGGCCACGATCTGGCGCAGGAACCGGGACAAGACGTCCAGCGCGGCCCGGTCCGGCGCCCGGCCCGCGGTCAGCGCGATCGCGCGGGCGTAGTCCTCCAGGTAGCGGACGTTCTGCCGGAAGTAGCCGCGGAACGTTGGATGCGGCAGGGAGCCGTCGCCGATCGCCCGGACCATCGGGTGGTTCACTGCGGCGGCCCACGCGTCCGCGCCCGCCGCACGCAGCGCGGCCGACGCCGGAGCCGACGGCGTGACGGTGGTCACCGCTCGGTGTCCGGATCTGGCGGGGGGGTCTGGGCGGGTCGTCCCCCCGGTTCAGTACCCGGCAGCGCGCGCAGCTGGTCGTCGCGCACGCTGCGGATGTGCTGGCGCATGAACCGCTCGGCGGCCTCCGGGTCGCGGCCCTCGATGGCCTCGTAGATCTGCGCGTGCTCCCGCACCGACGCGGCGTTCCGGCCGGGAATCCCGGCGGTGAGCAGTCCGATGCGGGCCAGGTGGGCCGCCAGGTTGGCCAGGATGGCCCGGATCCGCCGGTTCTTGACCTCCTCGAACAGCACGGTGTCGAAGTCGGAGATCAGCCGTACCAGCTCAGGGCCGCCCCCCGCGTCGCTCAGGCGCACGCACTCGCTGGCGATCCGGCCAAGATCGGCCAGTCCCCGCTCGCTCATGGACTCGGCCGCCGACCGCGCCGCGGCCACCTCGATGATCTCGCGGAGCTCGTAGATCTCCCGCAGGTCGCGGGCCGTGTAGTCGGTGACGACCGCGCTCCGGAACGAGTTCAGCTCGACCAGGCCGTCCTGCTCCAGGCGGGCCAGGGCCTCCCGCACGGGCGTCTTGCTCACGCTCAGGCCCTGCGCGATGTCGGCCTCGCGCAGCGGCTCGCCCGGCGGGATTCGCAGCTCTACGATCGCGGTCCTGAGCTGGTCGTAGACGGCGTTGGTCATCGTCCGCCGCTCGGACAGCCCGCCGAACATGGACGGGACGTCAAACTTCCTGCGACTGCTGGTAACGGGGCGGGTCATGTGGCACTTCCGGTGGATATGAGCTGAGCTTTCATCAGGTTGGCAAAGGCGCGGACGGTGCCCATGCGGTCGGGCCCGAGCGGGAATACGTGCACCGAGTCGACGCCCGCGGCCAGCACGCCGCGGACCCGCTCCGATGCCTCCCGCGCGTCCCCGGCCAGGGCCATCCGGCGGACGAAGCTGTCCGGCAGCAGCCGCGCGGCGGCCTCGGCCTCCTGGAACTCGCCGCCCGCGTAGCGGGCCCGGACCGCGCCGGCGATGTCGGCGGGCAGCCCGGCCAGCTCACACAGATGGGGGGCGGTCTGCGGGAACCACGCGGCGATCGAGCGGCCGGCGGCCAGCGCGGCGTTCTCGTCGTCACTGATCGCGCCGTAGGCGAACAGCGCGGTGTGCGGCCGCGGCCTGCCTGCCGCGCGGGCGCCGCGGTCTATGTGCTCCAGCGCCCAGGTGACCGCGCCGGGAAACAGGCCGACCAGCAGGATCACGCCGTCGGCCAGGCCACCCGCCAGTTGCAGAGTCTTGGGTCCGCTGGCCGAGACGAAGATCGGCAGCCCGGCCCTGGCGGGGAAGCGGAGCCTGGCGTGGTCCAGGGCGAAGCCGGGCGCCGTGAGCGTGACCTCGTCCCCGGACCACAGGGCGCGGATCGCCTCGATGGCGCTCGCCAGGTCGGCCGGGGCGCAAGGCTTGCGGCCGAGGGCGAGCAGCGGGCGGTCGCCCGCGCCGATGCCGAGGATGGCCCGGCCGCCCGCCACCTCGTCCAGCGTGGCCGCGGCGGCCGCGGTGATAGCCGGGTGCCGGGTCACCGGGTTGGTGACCGCGGTGCCGAGCCGCAGCCGGGTGCTGTTGACGGCGGCCAGGGTCAGGTAGATGTAGCTGTTGCGGGCGTGCAGCGAGGAGTCGGTGACCCACAGGTGGCCGTAGCCCAGCGACTCGATCTCGCCCACCATGGCCGTGAAGTCGTCGGGCGGATCCACGCCCTGCAGGGCGACTCCGTAGGTTGAGCCGGAGTTTGACCTGGTCACGCGCAACCGCCCTCCCGAGCGCGCCGCTCCCAGCCGGTAATCGTAGCCGCGGCGCACCGCAGACCGGTGCCGAGCTGCGCCGTATCGATCCATTCGCCGGGCGTGTGCTCGCCGCCGCCGGTGGCGACGCCGATCGCGACCGCGGGTACCCCGGCCGCGTGCGCCGCGTTCGCGTCGGTGCTCGCGGCGGTGAAGACGGCCGGCAGGCCCGCGGCGCGCAGCGCGCTGGCCGCGGCGCGGGCCAGCGGGTGGGTCTGCGCCAGCTCGCCGGCGGGCCTGCGGCCCAGCTCCTCGATCGCTACCATGATCTCCGCGCGTGGAGCGCAGACGAGATGGCGCGCCCGCTCCTCCAGGTCCGCGAGCGCGGCGGCGCT
>DASYXX010000528.1:0-10162 GCA_035934395.1 Streptosporangiaceae bacterium | reverse complement strand
TCCCAGGCGGCCAGGACCACTGGGAAGTACTCCGGCCTGCAGCCGGCCATGATCGCGTTTGCGGCCGCCTGGGCCACGGTGATGCTGCGGCCCAGGTGCGGCGCGGAGCCGATGGTCTCGTCCGGGCCGCGCTCGGTCGTGGCCAGGAACGCCTCGACGCCGGACCTGGTGGCCGGCACCACCGGGAGCCCGTCGGTCCAGCCCCGCTCGTAGCAGTACTCGATGACGGCCCTGGCCTGCTCCGCCGGATCGGCGGCAGGCTCGGCCGGCCCGGCGGGCGGCCCCGTCACGAGGCCGCGGCCATCGTGCGCCGGGTTAGCATCCCGACGATGCCGGGAACCGCCGCGCAGGCCCGGTCTCGCACGCCATCCGGGGTCAGGTTGGCCATCGGGTGCGGGACGGTGAGGTACCGGTATCCCGGCGCACCGCGCAGGCCCGCCATCGCGTCGGCGCTGGCCGTGAACGCCTCGGTGCAGACGACCACGGCCGGGATGCCGGACTGCTCGAGGATGATCCCGTCGGCCACCGCCGACGCGCTGCAGGATCCGCAGTCGCCGACCCCGACGACCACGACGTCGCAGCCGCTGCGAAGATCGTCCAGGATCGGCTCCGGCGCGGTGTTGGTGATGTCGGGCTTCTTCCTGGCCACGACGGCCGTGACGCCGTGCTGCTCCGCCAGGAGCCTGCCGACCTCGTCCAGGAACTGCTCGGCGTTGTGCTTGGTGTTGGCCAGAAGCCCCAGCCTCAGCCCGGACAGGGTCTCCGGCCGGTCCGCCAGCGCCGCCGGCCCGCGGTCGGCACCGCTGGCCGCGCCGATCGTGGGATCAATAATGCTGTCGAACACGGCGCTCTCCTCCGGCCCGGGGTTCCTGCGCGCAGGGGCGCCGGCGTTCGTGGCACCCTCGCTGCTGGCGACGTTACGGCCGCAGCCCGCGTCGATGCCAGTCGACTTCCGCGACGCGGAACCTGGGCCTGCCGGTTACCGCCGGGTCGGCGCCACGGCCGGGCGGATGTCCGGTAGGCTGGTTTCGCCATGATGCGTCTGCTGCTCCTTCGCGGCCGCGGCGAGGCCCGGTAGTCAGCCGGTCGGCTCCTCGTCGCGGGTCGTAGCGCTGCGCCGACCGAGAGCCCTGGGGGACGACCCCCCATAGCCCCCGCAGTTCCTTTCCGGTCACGACGCACCAGGAGCAGCATTTTCATGAACAAGCCCAGTATTCAGCGCCCGTCCGGCATGCCCTGCCACCGCTACCGCCCGTTTCCTCCCGTCAGCCTGCCAGACCGGCAGTGGCCGTCCCGCACGATCACGGCCGCGCCGCGGTGGCTGTCGACCGACCTGCGCGACGGCAACCAGGCCCTGATCGACCCGATGAACGCCGCCCGCAAGCGGACCATGTTCGAGCTGCTGGTACGCATGGGCTATAAGGAGATCGAGGTCGGCTTCCCCGCGGCGAGCCAGACCGACTTCGACTTCATCCGCAGCCTGATCGAGAGCGGCTCGGTCCCCGACGACGTCTGCATCTCGGTGCTGACCCAGGCCCGCGAGGAGCTGATCGAGCGCACCGTCCAGTCCCTGGTCGGCGCCCGCCTGGCGACCGTGCACCTCTATAACGCCGCGGCGCCGATCTTCCGCCGCGTCGTCTTCGGCTGGGACGGTGACGGGCGCGCCGAATGCCGCGCGGTGGCCGTCGAGGGGACCCGCGCGGTGATGAAGTTCGCCGAGAGCTACCTGCCCGGCACCGACTTCGGCTACGAGTACTCGCCCGAGATCTTCATGGACACCGAGCTCGACTTCGCGCTGGAGATCTGCGAGGCCGTCATGGACGTCTGGCAGCCCGGCGCGGACCGCGAGATCGTGCTCAACCTGCCCTGCACGGTCGAGAGGTCCACCCCGAACGTCTACGCCGACCAGATCGAGTGGATGAGCAGGCACCTGACCCGGCGAGAGCACATCGCGCTGTCGGTGCACACCCACAACGACCGCGGCACCGCGACCGCGGACGCGGAGCTCGCGGTGCTGGCCGGCGCGCAGCGCATTGAGGGCTGCCTGTTCGGAAACGGCGAGCGGTCCGGCAACGTCGACCTGGTCACGCTCGGGCTGAACCTCTACAGCCAGGGCATCGACCCGATGATCGACTTCAGCGACATCGACGAGATCCGGCGTACCGCCGAGTACTGCACCCGCATCGACGTGCACGAGCGGCACCCGTACGCCGGGGATCTGGTCTACACGTCGTTCTCCGGCTCGCACCAGGACGCGATCAAGAAGGGCTTCGACGACCTCGACCGGCTCGCGGCCGAGCAGGGCAAGCCGGTCAGCGAGCTGCCCTGGGCGATGCCGTACCTGCCGATCGACCCGAAGGACGTCGGCCGGTCGTACGAGGCGGTCATCCGGGTGAACTCGCAGTCGGGCAAGGGCGGCGTGGCCTACATCATGAAGGCCGACCACCATCTCGACCTGCCGCGCCGCCTGCAGATCGAGTTCAGCCACGTGATCCAGCGGCACACCGACGACGAGGGGGGCGAGGTGGACGCCGCGCTCATGTGGCAGATCTTCGCCGGGGAGTACCTGGAGCCCGGGGCCTTCGAGCTGATCAGGTTCGGGTCTGCGAGCGAGGACGGCGTGGAGCGGATCACCACGACCGTGCGCGCGTTCGGGTCGGAGCACGTCCTGGCCGGCCTGGGCAACGGCCCGATCGCCGCGTTCTGCGACGCCCTGTCCGGCACGGACCTGGGGCTGGGCAAGGGCGGGAGGGCGGGCGGCACAGTGCGGGTCCTGGACTACACCGAGCACGCGCTCACCGCCGGGCGCGACGCCGAGGCCGCCGCCTACCTGGAGATCGAGGTGGGGGACCGGGTGCTGTGGGGCGTCGGCATCAGCGAGTCGATCGTGGACGCGTCGCTGCGCGGCGTGATCAGCGCGCTGAACCGGGCGGCCAGGTAGCGATCCGGCGCGCGGGCCTCACACGCGCGCGGTGTCACGGCGGAACAGCTGCGTCGCGCCCGTGCACGTGCGGACCATCCGGTCGGCGATGGCCATGATGCCCGCGCGCTCCAGCAACTCGTCGGCCGGCCGCGCAGGGGTTGCCGTGCATGCGGCTCAGGTGCGGCGGTAGAACGGCCTGGCCGAGGACGAGATCCACTCGTCGACCTGGTCCGGCGCGCCCTCGCCGGGGAAGGTGACGTCGATGGGGAATCCCGGGTCGGCCGGCTCGGCCAGCACCGCGCGCTCGATCGCGCGGATCGCCGCGTCCTGGGCCGGGCCGTCCTGCGGGTCATCGAGGGTCACCGAGATGACGAGGCCCTCGCCGGCGAACTCCACCGACAGCCAGGCGACCGCGGCGTCGCGGACGGCCGCCACCGCGGCCAGGCCCGAGCGGATGCCGCTGAGCAGCCCGTCCGGCGGTGCCGGCGGCGGACCGACGGTGATCCTGCGGCGCGCATCCGCGTCACCCGCTGAGGCCAGGTACCTGACGCCCTCCGGGTAGACGGGCACGCTCTCGCCCGCGCCCGGGTTCAGGGCGATCCCCACGTCGGCGGGGAGCAGCCGGGCCAGCGCCGCCGCCTGGACCACGATGTGCGGCTGCACGGGTGCGGGGACGTAGATCCCCCCGTCCGGCATCCTGGGCCAGGGCACCGATCCGCGCAGCCGCACCGCGGACGTGAACGCGGGCACGAACGAGGTGCCGAGATACGTCAGGGTCGGCAGGTTCACGGCCGAGCCATCGGTCACCGGCCGCCCGTCATCGGGCAGCGGCAGCCACAGCCTGCCCCGGCTCAGCTCGTCGAGCAGGTCGCCGATTCGGCTCGGGTCCCCGATCGCCGCGGCGAGCGCGCGTTCCATCACGCCCTCGGCGTGCCCGCCCCCTGGGGTGGCAGTGTTGTCATCGGCGACAATCGTCATCTGTGTGTCCTCCCCGGAAGTTCATTTCACGGATAGTAGGCGTTTGGAGGCGGTGAGTAATGGCAAACGGCACAGCTGATGGCGCGCGATGGCTGGACGTCGGCCCCGAGCGCCTCGCGACCTGGCTGGAGTCCTTCGCGCAGCGCCACGGCGGCGAGCTGATCACCGAGCCAGGACCCGCCGTGATCACGTTCCGCTCCGCCGACGGCGCGGTGGCCGAGTGCCACGTGCCGTTCCCGCCACTGCGGGGGGTTCCGGCAGGCCGCCCCCCCGGAGCAGCGCCGCCCGACGGCGCGGTGGAGCTGACCGGGATCGCGGACACTGCCGAGCTGATCTGCGCGCACGCGCTGGCCGCGCGCACGGTCGGGGTGTTCCTGGTCCGGCTGGGCGGCTACGCGGCCGGGGTGTTCACCGGCCCCTCGGCGCACCTCGCGACGTCCAAGGTAGGTTCCCGGCTGGTGCACGGCCGCAGCGCGGCCGGCGGAACGTCGCAGCAGCGCTTCGCGCGGCGCAGGGAGAAGCAGGCCGGCGAGGCGCTCGGCGCTGCCGCCGACACGGCGGCCGCTGTGTTCGGCCAGTTCGAGGGCAAGCTCGACGCCGTGGTGCTCGGCGGGGACCGGCGGACGATCGCCGGGCTACGGGACGACCCGCGGCTGAAGCAATATTTCAAGCTGGCCGTTGAGCGCTTCCTCACGGTGCCCGACCCCCGGCTGGCCGTGCTGCGGAGCACACCGCGGCTGTTCCGGGCGGTCCGGATCCGCCTGACCGAGGCGCAGCCGCCGGCCGGGCCCGGGCCGGCCGCCTGACCCGCTGAACCGGGTGGATGGCCCGTCATACCGGTTAGAGGCGGGTCGGCGGGACTCCCACCCGGCCCGGCCCGGCACCCGAGCCGACGAGTAAGACCCCCGCCCAGTCGGGTGGATGGCCCGTCGTACCGGCTAGAAGCGGGTCGGCGGGACTCCCACCCGGTCCGGCCCGGCACCGGGGGGCGAGACAGAGCCCCGCCTAGCGGGGTGGGGGCACCGCGACCGGGTGAGCCTTCCTGCCCGCCGGGCACCCTCCGTTATCGGAAATGGTTTTGCCTGTCCTGGCCGGGGGTCGGGTAGGCTGCTGGCATGCAACCGCTCCTGTCCTGACGGGCCGTCCCGGTATCCGGGGTGACGTGGGCGATCTTATGCCCGTTTTGACCCGTTATCGAGTACCCTCGATGGAGCGTTCTTCCAGTGATCACTGGCAATGACCTTGAGTTGCGTGCTGGCGCGCGGCTGCTGCTGGAGGCGGCCAGCTTCCAGGTCGCGCCCGGCGACAAGATCGGCCTGGTCGGCCGCAACGGCGCGGGAAAGACCACGCTGGCCCGGGTGCTGGCGGGAGAGTCGGCGCCGGCGGCCGGCTCGGTGCGCAGCAACGGGTCGGTCGGGTACCTGCCGCAGGACACCATGGTGGGCGACCTCGGCGGCCTGGCCATGGACCGGGTCCTGTCCGCCCGCGGCCTGGACGCGCTGCTGGGCAGCCTGCGGGAGGCTGAGCTGGGCATGGCCGACGCGGACCCGGCCCGGCGCGACGCGGCGGTGCGCCGGTACGGCCATCTGGAGGAGCGGCTGGCGGTGCTCGGCGGGTACGCCGCGGAGGCCGAGGCGGCCTCGCTCGCGTCCAGCCTGGGCCTGCCGCAGCAGGTGCTCAGGCAGCAGCTCCGGACCCTGTCCGGTGGCCAGCGGCGCCGCATCGAGCTGGCCCGGATCCTCTTCGGCGGAGCGCAGACCCTGCTGCTCGACGAGCCGACCAACCACCTCGACGCCGACTCCGTGTCCTGGCTGCGCGATCACCTGCGGGCTTACCGGGGCGGCGTGGTAGTGATCAGCCACGACACCGCCCTGCTGGAGTCCGTGGTCAACAAGGTGTTCCACCTCGACGCCGACCGCTGCGTGCTGGACGTCTACAACCTGGGCTGGACGGGCTACCTGGAGCAGCGCGAGACCGACGCCCGGCGCCGCCGCCGGGAGCGCTCCAACGCGCAGCGGCAGGCCACCGCGCTGCAGGCGCAGGCCGACAAGATGCGCGCCAAGGCCACGAAGGCCAGGGCGGCGCAGAACATGCAGCGCAGGGCGGAGCGGCTGCTGGCCGGGGTCGCTGCCGAGCGCGCGCCGGAGCGGGTGGCCCGGATCAGGTTCCCGGTGCCCGCGCACTGCGGCCGCACCCCGCTGACCGCGCGCGGCCTGGCCAAGTCCTACGGGTCGCTGGAGGTGTTCACCGGGGTGGACGTCGCGGTCGACCGCGGCGCGCGGGTGGTGGTCCTGGGCCTGAACGGCGCCGGCAAGACCACGCTGCTGCGGCTGCTGGCCGGGCTGGAGCAGCCGGATTCCGGCGAGGTCCTGCCCGGGCACGGCCTGCGGCTCGGCTACTACGCGCAGGAGCACGAGACCCTGGACACCGAGCGGACCGTGCTTGAGAACATGCGTTCCGCCGCGCCCGAACTCACCGAGGCGCAGCAGCGCGGCATCCTCGGCTCGTTCCTGTTCTCCGGCGACGACGTGGCCAAGCCGGCGGGCGTGCTCTCCGGCGGCGAGAAGACCAGGCTCGCGCTCGCCCTGCTCGTCGTCTCGGGCGCGAACGTGCTGCTGCTCGACGAGCCGACGAACAACCTGGACCCCGGCAGCAGGGCGGAGATCCTCTCCGCGCTGCGCCGCTTCCAGGGGGCAATCGTTCTGGTCACGCACGACGAGGGCGCCGTCGACGCGCTCGGGCCGGAGCGGGTCGTGCTGCTTCCCGACGGGGTGGAGGACGCGTGGAGCGAGGAGCTGGCCGACCTGGTGGCTCTGGCGTGAACGTTGCGCGGCGCGCTAAAAAGACGAGATCTTTTGAGGGCGTGTGGGTAGCCGATCACGAGTTCATGCGTGATCATGGCGGGAGACCGGTAACGCAGCGGTCACTTCAGTTCACCGGGAGGTACGCGTGACCGAGACCCTCAAGAAAGGCACCCGGGTGACAGGTGCCGACCGCACGAAGCTGGCGGCTGACCTCAAGAAGAGATACAACGCGGGGGAGAGCATCCGGTCCCTGGCCGGCTCGACCGGCAGGTCCTACGGCTTCGTCCACCGGATCCTGACCGAGACCGGGGTGTCGCTGCGCGGCCGTGGCGGCGCGACCCGCGGTAAGGGAAAGCGCTGAGCCAGGGCAAGCCCCCGGCCATTCCTGAGGCAGCGGCGGCCGGTCCCCCTCCCGGCCCGCCGCGCGGCGGCACCACCCCGACCGCTACGCCGGGGAATGGCGCCGGGACCATGCCGTGACCATCAGCACCGCGCAGCTCGAGGCGGGCGGGCTGCGCCTGGACATCACCGAGGCGGTCGCCACGGTGACGCTCAGCAGACCCGAGCGCCGCAACGCCATGACCCCCGCGGTCTGGCAGGGACTCGCCGCGATCGGCTCCGGCCTTCCGTCCCGGGTCCGCGTGGTCGTGGTGCGGGGCGCGGGACCCTCGTTCTGCGCCGGGATCGACCTGCGGATGTTCTCGGCGGACGGGGTTCCCGGCGAGGAGCGGCTGCCCGCCGCGGACCCCGAGCTCGAGACACGGATCGCCGCCTGGCAGGAAGGGTTCCTGTGGCTGAGGGACCCGGGCATCGTGTCCGTCGCCGCCGTGCAGGGGCACGCCATCGGCGCCGGGTTCCAGCTGGCGCTCGCCTGCGACCTGCGTATCCTCACCGACGACGCGAAGCTGTGCATGAAGGAGCCTGCCCTCGGCCTGGTGCCGGACCTCACCGGGACGAAGCCGCTCGTCGACATCGTAGGCCTGCCGCGCGCCACCGAGATCTGCCTGACGGCCCGCACGGTGTCGGCGCAGGAGGCGGCCCAGCTGCGGCTCGCTGAACTGGTCGTGCCCGCCGTGGAGCTGGACGGCGCGGTCGCCGACCTGACCGCCGCGCTGCTGGCCACCGACGCCACGGCAGCCCGGGCGACCAAGCAGCTGCTGGCCCAGGCGGGCCGGAACACGCTGGAGCAGCAGGCGGCGGCGGAACGCCGGGCCCAGGCGGCGCTGCTGCGCGCCCGGGCCGCCGGGCCGTGACGAAGCCCGCCGGTTCAGCCGTGGGCTGAGGCGGGAAGAACCGCGGCCGCGCGGCGGTTCCCGGGGCTATGTACGCACAGTGGCACGCGATGCGCGGGTTCGCCCGCGACCCCTCGGTGACCAAGCAGCGGCTCAAGCGGGGGACCGTCCGCCGGGTCATGGGATACGCCCGGCCCTACCGCTGGGACCTCGCGGTCTTCCTGCTGGCCGCGGCGCTGGACGCGGTCGTCACGGTCTCGTATCCGGTGCTGCTCGGCGTGATCATCGACAAGGGCATCCTGCCGAGGCGCACCGGCGTCGTGCTGGCGCTCGCGGGCCTCGTGGCCGGCCTGGCTGTGTTCGACGCGCTCCTGAGCATCGTCTCGCGCTACTTCACCGCGCGGGTCGGTGAGGGCCTGATCTACGACCTGCGCACGCAGGTGTTCGGACACGTGCAGCGGCAGCCACTGGCGTTCTTCACCAGGGCGCAGACCGGCTCGCTGGTCAGCAGGCTCAACAGCGACGTGATCGGCGCCCAGCAGGCGCTCACCTCCACGCTGTCCTCGGTGGTGTCCAGCGTGCTGCAGCTGGCCCTGGTGCTGGCGGCGATGTTCTACTACTCGTGGCTGGTCACGGTCATCGCGCTGTTTCTGCTCCCGGTGTTCATCGTCCCCGCCCGGCTGGTGGGGCGCAGGCTGCAGCGGCTGACCCGGGAGTCGATGCAGCTCGACGCCGCGATGGGCTCGACGATGACCGAGCGCTTCAACGTCGCGGGCGCCATGCTGGTCAAGCTGTTCGGCAGGCCGGACAACGAGAGCCGGGTCTTCGCCGGCCGGGCCGCCAGGGTCAGGGACATCGGCGTGACCCAGGCCATGTACGGCAGCGTGCTGTTCATCGCCCTCTCGCTGCTCGCGTCGATGGCCACGGCGGTCGTGTACGGCGTAGGCGGCGACCTGGTCATCCGCGGGACGTTCCAGGTCGGCGCGCTCGTGGCGCTGGCCGGGCTGCTTAGCAGGCTGTACGGGCCGATCACCTCGCTGTCCAACGTGCAGGTAAGCGTGATGACCGCGCTGGTCAGCTTTGACCGCGTGTTCGAGGTGCTCGACCTCAAGCCGCTGATCGAGGACCGGCCCGGCGCGGTCCCGCTGGTGCTCGACAGCCAGACTGCCGGATCCGCGGCCCCGGGGTCGGCAGCGAACGGATCTACGTCCCGTTCGGCCGGCGCGCCGGCGGACATCGTGTTCGACCATGTGTCGTTCCGGTACCCGGCCGCCTCAGAGGTGAGCCTGGCGTCGCTGGAGTCGATCGCGCTGCCGGCCCCCGAGCGCACCGACGCCAGCCTCGGCGTCCTGCACGACGCCAGCTTCACCGCCCCCGCGCGGCAGCTCACCGCCCTGGTCGGGCCGTCCGGCGCGGGCAAGACGACGATCACCCACCTGGTGTCGCGGCTGTATGACCCGAACGAGGGCGCCGTGCGCATCGGCGGGCTCGACCTGCGCGACGTTACCCAGGAATCGCTGCACGACGCGGTGGGCGTCGTCACCCAGGACGCCCACCTGTTCCACGACACCATCCGGGCCAACCTCGCCTACGCCCGGCCCGGGGCCACCGAGCAGGAGCTGATCGACGCATGCCAGGCGGCGCAGATCTGGGACCTGATCTCGGTCCTGCCCGACGGCCTGGACACGATCGTCGGCGACCGCG
Organism: Streptosporangiaceae bacterium; assembly: GCA_035934395.1. Taxonomy (GTDB): domain Bacteria; phylum Actinomycetota; class Actinomycetes; order Streptosporangiales; family Streptosporangiaceae; genus JASHPR01. The sequence continues at coordinate 521 of DASYXX010000528.1, read as the reverse complement.
GTTACCGGCTCTCGGGCGGGGAGAAGCAGCGCGTCGCCCTGGCCCGGCTGCTGCTCAAGGCTCCCGCCGTGGTGGTCCTGGACGAGGCGACCGCGCACCTGGACTCCGAGTCCGAGGCCGCCGTCCAGCAGGCCCTCAAGACCGCGCTGACCGGCCGCACCTCGCTGGTCATCGCCCACCGGCTGTCGACCATCCGCGAGGCCGACCAGATCCTGGTCATCGACGACGGCCGGGTCCGCGAGCAGGGAAAGCACGAGGAGCTGCTGGCCGCCGGGGGGCTCTACGCCGACCTTTACCACACCCAGTTCGCCCGTCAGGAGCCCGCCGCCGCCGTCTGAGATCAGCGGGCCGCCACCCGGCCGTCCGCCATCTCGACCCGGCGGTTCGTGGCCACCGCGGCGAGCATCCGGCGGTCGTGGGTGACCAGCAGCAGCGTGCCCGGGTAGGACGCGAGCGCGGACTCGAGCTGCTCGATCGCGGGCAGGTCGAGGTGGTTGGTCGGCTCGTCGAGCACGAGCAGG
>DASYXX010000525.1:0-13704 GCA_035934395.1 Streptosporangiaceae bacterium | reverse complement strand
GGCTGAAGTGGACGTTCGTCGTGATGCTGATCCCGCTGACTGCCTCGGCCGTGTTCTTGTACGGGGCCGCCCGGCGTTACCCGAAGGATGTGGCAACGGCCGCCGCGGCCGTCGCCGCGAGACCGCGACCGCGAGGCGGAGCCCCGGCCTAGCGCTCCGCTCCAGGCGCCGGCTCAGTCCGCGGGCCTTCAGGCTTCGAGGTCGTCGGCGACCGCCCGCAGCACGGCCGCGATCTTCTTCGAGTCACGGTTGTCCGGGTGCTTACCGCGGCGGAAGGTGTTCGACAGCTCGTCCAGGAGCTTGATCAGGTCCTCGATGATCACGGTCATCTCGTCCGGGCTCTTCCTGCTGGCTTTGGCCACGGTCGGCGGCGGCTCGAGGGTCCGCACCTGCAAGGCCTGGGTCCCCCGCCGGCCCTCGGCCACGCCGAACTCGACGCGCTGACCGGGACGCAGCACGGTACCGGCACTCTGCAGGGCAGTTGAGTGCACAAAAACCTCACCCCCGTCGTCACGGGTGAGGAAGCCGAACCCCTTGTCGGCGTCATACCACTTGACCTTGCCAGTGGGCACGAGCGAGACCTTACGCGAAGAGGAACTAACGGATGTGCCCCCAAGGAGCACATCGCCAGGCTATCGGTACGGCAGCGGGTTTGACGGATCCTGACCGCCTGAGCGTGGTCCTGATCGGGCCGCGGCTCCCCCGAGCAGCAACGTGGCCCCGGCCAGGCGGCCAGGGCCACGTCCTCCTCAGCCTCACACGTCGGATGGTGCTGGGACGGGATCGCGTGCGAAGCCAGGAAACAGCGGGTGCCGCCGGCCAACCCGCAAAGCATCAACATCCGCACCCCTGTGATACCCGAGCCGAGCCTCCGGCAATCATTCGAGGTCAGCCGCTGTCCCAGGGATTGTGCTGCGCCTCGCGGGCTCGCTGTGCTTTCTGGCTCGCTGTGCTTGCTGGCTCGCCTCCGGGGCGCCCTTGAGGCACCGCCTTCCCTCGTCGCTCGTCGCTGCGCTCCTCGCTCCTCAGTCCAGGCGGCGCCGCGCCCCGTCGGCTCGCGTTGACGCCTTAGGTGCGCTTCGGTCGGCGCCACGGCGGCAAGGGATAACGGCGGCCGCGGTAGGCGCGCCAGGCCAGGTAGGCGGCTCCGAGCAGGGCGGCGATCTGCATCATGTACCTGGAGTCGGCCAGCACCTCGTGACCGTAGGCGGCCAGGCTGTGACGCTGACCGCCGAGCGCCAGGCCGACCGAGGTACCGGCGATGACCAGTGCCACCTGCCCGAGGATGCCGGCCCACTTCTCGTTGGGGCTCCACTGCCTCGACGCGGCCGCGAATATGACCCCGAGCAGCCAGAGCGAGAAACCGAGCAGCCAGACGGGGAACGGGTAGACCAGTCCCCCGAGCGCCATGAGGATGACGGCGGCCGCCTCGAGCCGGCGCCCGCCCCAGAAGCTCACCAGCCGCCGGGCGCGGCCCGGCGTGACGCCCGGGGGGCGGCCGCGCGACAGACGCGGCAGAGGTGACGTCACCACGCGTGCAGGACGGGATGCCGACGCCGGGACGCCGCCGGCCGGGCGAGCCGCTGAACCAGCAGTGCCATGGCCGGCCTCGGGGGGAGCAGGCGCCGAGCCGCCCGGCGCACTGGCCTCGGGCGTGCCCGTCTCCGGCGGAGCAGCCCCGGGCCCGGAGGTCCCCGCCGACGGGGTCTCAGGAGCGGCAGCCGGAGCCTGCCCCGCCCCGGGCAGCCAGTCCACAGGCAGCACGGAGGCGGCGGACGGAGCGCCCCCGGGCGTAGTCTCCGGCGGCGGCGCCTGGGGCCCGGCAGGCTCCGGGACGGTGGCCGGGGAGCCGCGTGCGTTCGAGTCCGCACGCTCGGAGCCGGGACCGGATCCGGAGGGCCCGGCGCCGTTGACGTCGCGCGGCCGCGAGCCGCCCGGCCGCGGGCGCGGGACGCGAACCGGTCGACTCGGCTGCTCCAGCTTTGCCGGCTGACCCGGCCGAAACCTGGACGTGAGCGGCCGGTTCACCTTCACTTTCTTCTCGATGTCGCCCTTCAGCTCGCGACCTTCGAGATGGGACACGTCGACGGCAGCGCGAGGCAGGTGACGCGGCGAACGCGTCGGGCGGGAGCCAGAGGCGGGACGCGGATCGGCGGCGGCGTCGGAATCCGGCCCGGCGTCCGCGTCCGGCGACGGCTCGCCTGCCGGGCTGCCGCGAGGCCGCCACACGCCGGACCGCGCGGCCGCCCGCTTGCTGCGTGCGGCGGCCAGCCGGGCGTACTCGTTCTCGACGGCGGCCACCGGCTCGCCCAGGCTGGAGAGCACCTCCTGCACCTCGCCGGTATCGGCCGTGGCGGGCGAGCCGGACCGGCGCTCGATGACCTCACGTGTCCGCGCCAGGAAGGCGCGCCTGTCGTCCGAGCGCAGCCTGGTCCGTGCCGCAACCGACAGCCGGTTGAGGTAGTCACGGATGAGTTGCTCCGCAGTGGGCTCCATGCGGAGATAATCCCTCTTCTTAGCGATGTTGTGGAGCCGGCACGCGAAGTCGTGATCTGCGCACCTGTCCGAGCTACCCCGCAGACGTCGAAGGAGGCGGTCCCGAGCCTTCCGGGACCGCCTCCTCGCGCTGACTATGCGGGATGAGCAGGACTAGAAGTCCATGTCACCGCCGCCGCCGGGAGCCGCTGGAGCCGGGCTCTTCTCCGGCTTCTCGACGATCACTGCCTCGGTGGTGAGGAAGAGCCCGGCGATCGATGCGGCGTTCTGCAGCGCAGAGCGCGTCACCTTCGCCGGGTCGATGATGCCGGCCTTGAACATGTCGACATACTCGCCACTATCAGCGTTGAGGCCGTGGCCAGCGGACAGGCCCCGGACCTTCTCGGCCACCACGCCGCCCTCGAGGCCGGCGTTGATCGCGATCTGCTTCAGCGGCTCCTCCAGCGCACGGCGCACGATGCTCGCGCCGGTCGCCTCGTCGCCCGAAAGCTCGAGCTTCTTGAACGCGATCTGGCCCGCCTGCAGCAGGGCCACGCCGCCTCCGGCGACGACGCCCTCCTCGACCGCGGCCTTGGCGTTGCGCACCGCGTCCTCGATGCGGTGCTTGCGCTCCTTCAGCTCGACCTCGGTGGCCGCGCCGGCCTTGATGACGGCGACGCCGCCGGCCAGCTTGGCGAGCCGCTCCTCGAGCTTCTCGCGGTCGTAGTCGGAATCGGTGTTGTCCCGCTCCGCCCGGATCTGGTTGACCCGGCCAGCGATCTGCTCCGCGTCACCGCCGCCGTCGACGATCGTCGTCTCATCCTTGGTGACGACGACCTTGCGGGCCTTGCCGAGCAGGTCGACGTCGGCGTTCTCGAGCTTGAGGCCGACCTCCTCGCTGATGACCTGGCCACCGGTCAGGATGGCGATGTCACCGAGCATGGCCTTGCGCCGGTCACCGAACCCGGGCGCCTTCACCGCGACCGACTTGAACAGGCCACGGATCTTGTTGACGACCAGGGTCGCCAGCGCCTCGCCCTCCACGTCCTCGGCGATGACGACGAGCGGCTTGCCCGACTGCACCACCTTGTCGAGGAGCGGCAGGAGGTCCTTGTTGGCCGAGACCTTGGAGTTGACGATCAGGATGTAGGGGTCCTCGAGGACGGCCTCCATCCGCTCTGGGTCGGTGGCGAAGTAGTGCGAGATGTATCCCTTGTCGAAGCGCATGCCCTCGGTGAGCTCGAGCTCGAGGCCGAAGGTGTTGCTCTCCTCGACGGTGATGACGCCTTCCTTGCCGACCTTGTCCATCGCCTCGGCGATCATCTCGCCGATCGAGGTGTCACCGGCGGAGATGGAGGCCGTCGAAGCGATCTGCTCCTTGGTCTCCACGTCCTTGGCGAGCTTGGAAAGCTCCTCGCTCACCCGCTCCACCGCCGCCTCGATGCCCCGCTTGAGGGACATCGGGTTCGCACCCGCCGCCACGTTGCGCAGGCCCTCGCGGACCAGCGCCTGCGCGAGCACGGTCGCCGTCGTCGTGCCGTCGCCGGCCACGTCGTCGGTCTTCTTCGCCACTTCCTTGACCAGCTCGGCGCCGATCTTCTCCCACGGGTCCTCGAGCTCGATCTCCTTGGCGATGGACACGCCATCGTTGGTGATCGTGGGAGCGCCCCACTTCTTCTCGAGCACCACGTTCCGGCCCTTGGGGCCGAGGGTTACCTTCACGGCGTCAGCGAGCTGGTTCATGCCGCGCTCGAGGCCGCGCCGGGCGTCCTCGTCGAACGCGATCATCTTCGCTGCCATAGGCTTTTCCAGTCCTCCCGGAGATTTGTGCCTTGCGTGCCGACCGAGCCGACGCCCGCGACGGACGGCCCTACCCGCGGGCAGTCCCTGCCTGCCCCCGGATGGGCCTCATCGCCCGGTCATGCCACTGCGTTGTCACTCTCACCCCGAGAGTGCCAACGACCTGTTTAGCACTCTCGGGGTGAGAGTGCAAGCTGGACCGGCCTGGGCGCAGCTCAGGACCGACGCTCCGCGCCCGTGCCAGAAGGCCCGGTCCCCGTCGGGAGACCGGGCCTTCCGGCACGTGATCAGAGCCTCAGACCGTGCGAACCGCCTCTGCCTGCGGCCCACGATCGCTCTGTGTGATGTCGAACTCCACCCGCTGGCCCTCTTCGAGGGTGCGGTAGCCATCCGACTGGATGGCCGAGAAGTGGACGAACACGTCCCTACCACCGTCAACAGCGATGAAGCCGTAGCCCTTGTCCGCGTTGAACCATTTGACGGTGCCCTGAGCCATTACCAACAACTCCCTAACTCTGCTCGGGCTTCGGGTTCCGCCCTTGCAACCGCGGAACCCGTCGATCGCGGAGCGGGCCAGACGTGCTGCGCAAGCCGTGCTTGCCGTTCTCGCCGTACCGACAGCGACCGGACACGACTTTACATGGTCGCGTCGGGCCCTGCGTCCAGTTACTCCCCGAATCCGGCCGGGCCCCACGGCCTCGCCTGCCATCCAGCGCGCGAACTGGTCAGCCGCCGGCAACGGCCGGGATCACCGAGACCTGGGTCCCCGGCGGTACCTGGGTGTCGAGCCCGTCGGCGAGCCGGACGTCCTCCTCGCCGACGTAGACGTTGACGAAGCGCCGCAGCTTCCCGCTCTCGTCGAGAATCCGGCCGGCGAGACCGGGGTACGCCGCGTCCAGCTTCGCGAGGACCTCCCGCAGGGTTCCCCCCTCCGCGGTGACCTCGGCCGCACCGCCGGTGTAGGTGCGCAGGATGGTGGGGATGCGGACCGACACGCTCATGGGACGATTGCCTTTCTGGACTGCGCGGAGGATTCAAGCGCGGCGAATGCTTCGAGGGTCGGGCGGATCGGGGTGTCCGAGGGCACCGATCCGGCGATGGCATCGAGGGTCTTGAGCCCGTCGCCCGAGTTGATGATGACGGTCTCGGCCTCGGGGTCGAGCTGCCCGGACTCCAGCAGCCTGCGCGTGGTGGCCAGCGTGACCCCGACCGCGGTCTCGCCGAAGATGCCCTCGGTGGCGGCGAGCAGCCGGATCGCGTCCACGATCTCGTCGTCTCCCACGTCGGCCACTGCGCCGCCGGTGCGCCGCGTGACGTCAAGGACGTAGGGCCCGTCGGCCGGGTTGCCGATCGCAAGGGACTTCGCGATCGTGTCAGGGCGTACCGGCTGCACCACGTCCTGCCCCGCCCGGAACGCCGCCGCGACCGGCGCGCAGCCGGTGGCCTGCGCCCCGAACACCCGGTAGGGCGCGTCCTCGACCAGGCCCAGCGCCGCGAACTCGCGGAACGCCTTGTCGATCTTGACAAGCTGCGCGCCCGACGCCACCGGGACCACGATCTGCTGCGGCAGCCGCCATCCCAGCTGCTCGGCGATCTCGAACCCGATGGTCTTGGAGCCCTCCGCGTAGTAGGGCCGCACGTTCACGTTCACGAACGCCCAGTCCTCGCGGTCGTCCGCCAGCTCGGAGGCCAGCCGGTTCACGTCGTCGTAGCTGCCGTCGACCAGGACCATCGTCCCGCCGTACACCGCGGTGGCGAGGATCTTCTGGGGCTCGAGGCTGGCGGGGATCAGCACGACCGAGCGGATGCCCGCCCGGGCCGCGGCGGCGGCCACGGCGTTGGCCAGGTTCCCGGTGGACGGGCAGGCCAGGACCTTGTAGCCCATTTCGACCGCGGCGGCGAGCGCGACCGCGACCACCCGGTCCTTGAAGGAGTGCGTGGGGTTGCCCCGCTCGTCCTTGACCCACAGCGTGCGCATGCCGAGCGCGCTCGCCAGCCGGTCGGCCCGGACCAGGCGGGTGCAGCCGGGCTCGGTGTTCGGCGTGCCGGCGATGTCGGGCGGGACGGGGAGCAGGCTGGCGTACCGCCAGATGGTCGGCGGTCCCGCCGCGATGGACTCCCGGCTCAGCCGCGGGAAGTCGTAGCTGACTTCCAGCGGCCCGAAACACTCGGCGCAGGCGTGCTGCGCGCCCAGCTCGCAGGTCTGCCCGCACTCACGACAGAACAGCGCGCTGGCGTAGCCGAACCGGGACGGGGTGGGAGGGGTGCGGGGGGTGGGGGAAGAACCAGTGATTGTTGCAGGTGTGCTCACGTGGCGAGGCCTTTCGTCCTCATCTTTCCCAGCGGCCTTCTGGCCGTGGGTCGGACTTGGCACCTGTCACGGAATGGCCTCGCCGGGCGGGCGCTCGGCCTGCCCCGCGGGTGGCAGGGAGCCTCGCGTGCGTAGCGCGGGCACGTCAATCACCGTGATGGTTGCCGGGGCTTCACAGGGCCGATCCCTCCACCCCTCTGGATGAGCGTTGTGCAGTTGTTGTGAAGTTGTAGCCAGTACTGTAACCCGGATTGGCCACGCAGTGTGCACCGGGCCGGCCCGCACGCGGGGTCCGCGACCCGAGCGGCGGGGACGCGCGGCGGGCCATCCTGTGCGGGCCCGGCAAGGCTCTCCCGATAGCCTGGCCCGGACGTGACTGCCCAAGCGGCTGAGGCCGCTCGCTTCGCCGTCGTTACCGCTGCGGCGCGACACGCCGGCGCGATTCCCCTGCCGCCTGATCAGGCGGCAGGCCCTTCGCGGAGGTTTGATGGGAGCAAGTGCAGTCGGCGGGCGGGTACTCATCGCATCCAACCGGGGGCCGGTGTCGTTCACGCTCGGCGGCGACGGGCGGCTGTCGGCGAAGCGCGGAGCTGGCGGGCTGGTGTCCGGGCTCTCCTCGGTCGCCGACCACAGCGACCTGCTGTGGGTCTGCGCCGCGCTGAGCGACGCCGACCGGGCCGCCGCCCGCGGCACGCTGGACGGGCGCATGGGCCTGGACGGGACGCCGGGCGGCTCGGCCGTGCGCATGCTCGACATCCCCCCGGCGGTCTTCCACCGGGCGTACAACGCGGTGGCGAACTCCACGCTGTGGTTCGTGCACCACATGCTCTACGACACGCCGAACCGGCCCCATTTCGGGATCGCGTTCAGGCGGGAGTGGGAGTCGTTCCGTGCCTATAACCGCGCGTTCGCCAGCGCGCTTGCCGAGGACGCCGGCCCGTCCCCCGGGCCGGGCCGGGCGCCGGTCCGGGCGGCGGTGCAGGACTACCACCTCACGCTCGCCCCGCGGATGCTCGCCGATCTCCGGCCCGACGTCCGGATCGCGCACTTCTCGCACACGCCGTGGGCGCCGCCTGATTACTACCGGATGCTGCCCGATGACGTGGGCCGGGAGGTGATCGACGGGCTGCTTGGCGCCGACCACGCCGGTTTTCTCTGCCAGCGGTGGGCCGACGCGTTCCTGGACTGCTGCGAGGTGATACTCGGCGCGGAGGTGGACCGGGCCCGGCAGCGGGTGACCCATCGCGGGCACGTCACCGGGGTCGGCGTGCACCCGCTCGGCGTGGACGAGGGCGAGCTCGTCAGGCGGGCCGCCGAGCCGGACGTCCAGGCCCGGGTCGCGACGCTCGCCGAGACCGCCCGCGGCCGGAGGCTCATCGTCAGGATCGACCGCACCGAGCTGTCCAAGAACATCGTCCGCGGCCTGGCCGCCTACCGCGAGCTGCTGATCGCGCACCCCGAGTGGCGCGGGCGGGTCACGCACCTGGCCTTCGCCTACCCCTCCCGGCACGACCTGCCCGAGTACCGCGAGTACACCGCCAGCGTGCAGCGGGTGGGCAGCGAGATCTCCGCTGAGTTCGGCACCGAGGACTGGGACCCGCTGATCCTCCATGTCGACGACGACTACGCCCGCTCGCTCGCCGCCTACCGGCTGGCCGACGTGCTGCTCGTGAACCCGATCCGCGACGGCATGAACCTGGTCGCCAAGGAGGGCCCGATTCTGTCCGAGCGCGGCTGCGCGCTCGTGCTGTCCCGCGAGGCCGGGGCGGCCGCCGAGCTCTCCGCGGCCCTGATCGTCAACCCCTATGACATCTCCCAGACCGCCGAAGCCCTGCACGAGGCGCTCACGATGCCCGACGACGAACGCCGGCGCCGCGCCGCGTCCCTCGCGAAGGCGGCGGTCGCCCTGCCTCCCGCCCAATGGTTCGCCGACCAGCTATCCGCGCTGGACGCCGCTACCTGATCACGCGCTCCGCGCTCATGATCGATGTGCCAGCAGGCCGCATATCCGGCTGTTCGAGAAGGGCCCGGCGGGTTCAGGGCGACAAGGGGCCGTTCCCCGCCGACCGGGCACCGACCCGGGGGTGACCCGCGGGGCGGCTGGGCCAGGTGTGAGCGGGCAAAAGCGTCACACCGGCCCCACCCGTCCCCCTTGTAGCATGCGGTGGCGGCCCTAGGCTCGTGTCCCCTGAGAGCCACTGGGAGCGATTCTTAAGCAGCCCGCTACGGGCTGCCGTGAGCCAGATCCATGGCGGTGGCGAGAGCATCGAGCAGGGAGACGACGCCGTCCGGGCCGTCCACCACAAGGTCGGCCAGGCCGGCCAGGCCGGTGACCTCTGCGGAGCCGCTGCACACGGCCAGGCCCGGTATTCCTTCCGCGCGAAGCGAGGCGACCGCCTCGAAGGCCGGCCCGTCGCCGAGATCATCGCCGCAGTACATGACGGCCACGGACCTGCGCTCGGTCCTAAGCTGTGTCAGGGCCGCGCCCTTGTCACCGCCGGGCGGCCGAAGCTCGATGACCATCCGCCCTGGCTGCAGCTCGAGGACGGCGCGGGCCGCCAGCTCGGCGAGCGGGGCCCGCAGCAGGTCCAGGGCCCGCTCCGGCTCGGCGGCCCGGCGGGTGTGCACCGCCAGCGCGTCGCCCTTGTCCTCGGTCCAGGTGCCTTCGGGCGCGCCCGCGGCGGCCAGCACCGCGGGCAGCTCCCGCCGTGCCGTGTCCACGCCGGGCGGGGCGGGCGGGGCGGTGAGCGTGCCCGCCTCCCAGCGCTGCCTGCCGTACTGGCCGAGCACGATAAGGCCGGGAACCTGGTCCAGGCCACCGATGGCGACCGCTTCCCTGGCTGGCCGGCCGGTGATCACGGCGAGCGTCCCGGTCAGCGGGGCCAGCCGGCGCAGGGCAGGAACCGCCCGCGGGTGCGGGCGCGCGGCCATCGGGTCGGACACGATCGGGGACAGCGTGCCGTCGTAGTCCAGGCCGATCAGCGCCCGGCCGGGCGAGCGCAGCAGCGCGGCCAGGCCTTCCCGGCCCGCCTCGGACCGGGGCGACGGCAGGCCGTACGCGGGGTGCGCCCTCGGCTCGCCGTGTTTCCTGGCTCGCCTGCGGGGCGCCTCGGAGCCACCGCCTTCCCTCGTCGCTCGCTCCTTCGTCGCTCGCTCCTCAGTCCAGGCGGCGCCGCGCCCCTCCGGCTCGCCTAGCACCGGCTCCGCTCGGTCAGTCCGGGCGGGCGGACCGGATCCGGTACCTGCGGCTTCGCTGCCTGCGCAGCCGGGCGACCAGCACCGGATCGAACTCCGCCGCCTCAGGCCGGTCGATCAGCACGTTCAGGAGCTGGTAGTACCGGGTCACCGGCATGCCGAGCACCTCGAGGATCTCCCGCTCCTTCGCGCCGGGGAACCGCCACCAGCTCCGCTCGAAGGCCAGGATGCGCATGTCAAGCTCAGACAGCCCAGCCATCCGGCCTCCAGACGTTCCGTAGGGAGTCCATCCTAGGCAGCGCCCGGGGGCGGGGCGACCCCGTATAACCGCTCCTCGGGGGCAAGCTCTGCGGGAGTACTGTGCTTGCCCTAGGGGGGACGACCCCCCTGCAACCCCCCGCCGCCGAGCAAGCTCGGCGAGATACTAGGCGTCACGGCTCCGGCGACGTACGCTCACCCTTCGTGGCTCCTTTTGATTCCCCGAGGTTCAATTCGCTGACGTTCATAACGGATTACGGCCTGGAGGACGGGTTCGTCGCGGCCTGTCACGGTGTGGCCGCCCGGATCGCTCCCGCGGCCCGGATTATCGACATCACCCACCTGGTGCAGCCGGGCGACGTGCGGCGCGGCGCGGCGGTGCTGGCCCAGACGATCCCGTACCTGCCGCCAGCGGTGCACGTGGCCGTGGTGGACCCCGGCGTCGGCACGGCCCGCCGGGGGGTCGCCGTCCAGGCCGGCGACAGCATCCTGGTCGGGCCGGACAACGGCCTGCTGTCCTGGGCGATCGATGCGCTCGGCGGCGCCGAGCGAGCGTTCCAGCTCACCAACGGCGACCTGTGGCTGCATCCGGTATCGCCGACCTTCCACGGGCGGGACATCTTCATGCCGGTTGGGGCGCACCTGGCCGCCGGGACCGACCTGCCCTCGGCCGGAGACGCGATCGACCTGGCCGATCTGGTCACCATGCCCGCGCCGACCAGCCGGGTGCGCAACGGCGAGGCCGAGGGCGAGGTGATGTCCGTCGACCGGTTCGGCAACGTGCAGCTGTCGATCGTCGCGGCCGACGTGACCGAGCTCGGCGTGGGTTACGGCTCCCCGCTCGTGGTGCAGGCGGGCCGGCGCACGCTCACCGTGCCGTTCCTGGAGACTTTCGCCGCCGTGGCGCCCGGTGAGACCGTGGCGTTCACCGACAGCGCCGGCCTGATCTCGCTCGCCGTCAACGCCGGCGACGCGGCCCAGCAGCTCGGCCTGCCGCCAGGCGCGCACGTCCGGCTGTCCGTGGCCCGCCCGTCCTGAGCCGGGGTCCGGCGGACAGAAACGTCACCGAATGGTGCCGGAATCCTGTCTTGGTGAATGTGACGAGACAGTCCGTAACCAGCCTGAGGATGGCAGAATGCCTGGGGTAACCCCCACGGAAGGCAAGGACGGCGTGTCGCTCAGGTTCGCGCGGCCGGCGGTGGCCACTGCGGCCATCGGCCTGGCCTTCGCATGGACTGCGCTGGGCAGCGTGCCGGCCCTGGCCGACCAGGCGCGCCAGCAGGAATGGTGGCTGGCCAAGCTGCACGTCACGCAGGCGTGGCAGACCACCAGGGGCGCGGGCGTTACGGTCGCTCTGCTGGACACCGGCGTGGATCTCGGCCAGGCCGACCTCTCCGGCTCGGTGATCGCGGGCCAGGACTTCACGAACTCTCATGAGCAGCAGGGCGGCCAGTTCTTCGGGATCCACGGGTCCGCGATGGCGAGCCTCATCGTCGGCCACGGGCACGGCCCCGGCAACGGGGCGGGCATCGTGGGCGTGGCGCCTGACGCGCGGCTCCTGTCGGTCAGGGTAACCCTCGACGGCAGCGACCCGCTGCTGTTCGACTCCGCCATCACGTCCGCCCTGCCCGACGAGATCGCCGCCGGGATCAGGTACGCGGTCAGCAACGGCGCGCAGGTGATCGACCTGCCGCTGGACCCGGGCCAGACGCCGTCCGTCCTCGTCGCCCCACCCACCTCCACTACGCCAGCCCCCAGCCCCTCGCCTTCGCGGGCGGCCGCGCCCCCGCCCGACGGCACCCCCGCCGAGCGGGCGGCCGTCGCCTACGCACTCAGCCAGGGCGTCGTGCTCGTCGCGCCCGCCGGGGACAACGGCAACCGAACCGACGCCCCGAACTTCCCGGCCGCGTACCCCGGCGTGATCTCGGTGGGCGCGTTCGACGGCAACGTCATCAAGGCGCCGTTCTCCAGCCGCCAGCCTTACGTAACGCTGACCGCGGCCGGGGCCGGCCTGATCGCGGAGGTGCCGCCGAACACCTACGCGCCGGTGAGCAGCACCAGCGCGGCGAGCGCCGTCGTCACCGGCATCGTGGCGCTGATCAAGTCGAAGTTCCCCGAGCTCACGCCCGCCCAGGTCACCAGGGCGCTGATCCGCGGCGCGGCGATCAAGCCTCCCGGCGGGACGGCCGACGGCTCCGGCCACGGAACCGTGGACGCGGCGCGGGCGCTGGCCGCCGCGGCGGCGATCGCGGCGCCGGGCCTGCATCGAGCCGGCGACAGGGCGGTCTCCTCCGGCCAGCTGCCTGCGGCGCCGTCGGCGTCGCCCCTGGCGGGCGAGAACCTGCGGCCGAAGCTGGAGCGCGACGCGGTCATCTCCCTGGCCGTCCTCGTGGTGCTGCTGCTGCCGATCACGGTCTACTGGGGCCTGAAGCGGCGGCGCAAGCGGGCCAGGGCGCTGGCCCGCGCCGAGCACGAGCATGCCGCGCAGGCGTCCTTCGCGCAGAACGGGGACGGCACCGCGGACATGATGCGCGAGTATTTCGCCACGCTGCCCGGCCAGCCGGGCCATGGCGGCTCTCGTTCCGCGGCGGGTCCTTCGGGTCCCATGGCCACTGCCCTGGGCGGCTCGCTCGCCGACGAGGCCCGCCGCACCGGATTCCAGATCCCGAGGTCGCCCCTGACCCCGATCACGCGGGCCGGCCCGCAGCGCCCGCCCAGGGTGTCCGGCGCGCCGCCGTGGGAGCCCGCGCCCAAGCCAGCGGGCGAGCTCCCGTGGACCAACAGCCCGGCGCCCGCCACGCTCAGCCGGCGCGGGACCCACGCCGCGCCGCCGACCAGCTCGGTCTGGGCCGCGGCGACCCCGGGTGCGCAGGGGCCCGGCGCGGCCGGCGACGGCGCCGACGAGAGCGGCGCCGAGGAGGAGGCGGGCGGCAGGCCGATTTACGTCTGGAATCCCACCGCGACGACGGACACGTTCCCTCAGGTTCCGAGCGACGGACGTGACCAGGGATCCTGACGGTGCTTCCCGGCTCGCTCAAGCCCCGTTCGCGGCGGCGAGCTGCTCCTTCCTGACCGACGCGTAGATCGGCACATACTCCTGGCCCGACAGGGCCTGGATCTTCTTCATCACCTCGTCGGTGACCGCCCGCCGCTGCCGGGCGCCGCAGGGCTGGCCCAGGTAGGCCTCGAAGGTCAGCGGCTCGCCGATGGTGATGTGGATGCTGGTAAGCCTGGGGATCTTGTGGCCCGGCGGCAGCACGCGGTCCGTCCCGGACATGGCGACGGGTATCACCGGCAGGCCCGAGTGGAGCGCCAGCCAGCCGACCCCTACCCGGCCCCGGTAAAGCCGCCCGTCGGGCGACCTCGTTCCCTCGGGATAGATGCCGAACAGCCCGCCCTCACGCAGCCGGCCAAGCGCCGCCTCCAGCATCGCCTGGCCGGCGCGTGCTCCGGTCCTGTCCACCGACAGCTGCTTGGTGGCCCGCAGATATGCGCCAGTGACCCGGTTGACTAGCCCGGTCCCGGTGAAGTACTCGGATTTGGCGGCGAAGGTGACCTGCCGGGGGACCATCAGCGGCAGGAAGATCGAGTCCATGATCGACAGGTGGTTCGACGCGATGATGGCCCCGCCGGACGCCGGGACGTTCTCGATCCCGGTGACCGTC
>DASYXX010000505.1:0-2455 GCA_035934395.1 Streptosporangiaceae bacterium | reverse complement strand
ACGGCCGCCTGGATCGACATGACCAGCAGCTCGCCGACGGCCGGGCGGGCGCTGGCCCCGGCCGCGCGGGCCCGTGGAATCGGTGTGCTTGACGCGCCGGTGGGCGGGGGCGTCCAGGCCGCGGCGGCCGGGATGCTGCAGCTGTTCGTCGGCGGCGACGGCGCGCTCCTCGAGCGGTGCCGTCCCGTGCTGGAAGTACTCGCCGACCCCCTGCGCATCGCGCATCTCGGCGGCAACGGCGCCGGTTACACGGCCAAGCTGCTGGTCAACCTGCTGTGGTTCGGTCAGGCGGTGGCCACGGCGGAGGCGCTCCTCGTCGCGCGCCGGGCCGGGATCGACCTGGACGCGCTCCGCCCGGCCCTGGCCGCCAGCGCCGCGTCGAGCGCCTTCATCCGCAACGATCTCGAGGCGCTGCTCGACGGCGACTACCGCAGGTCGTTCGGGCTCGACCGCTGCTGCGACCAGCTGGCCGCGGTCGCCGAGCTCGCCCGCGAGCTCGGCGTGCCGTGCGAGCTCGCGCAGGTCGTGGCGGGCACCTACCGGCGGGCCCTCGGGCGCTACGGGCCGGCCGACGGGGAGCTGCTGGCCGTGGCGCTGCTCGAGGAAGAAGCCGGGCTGGAGCTGCGGCACAGCCCACCCTGACCGTGCTACCGGCCTCTGCGGGCGCCCCTGCTGGTCACGCCGGACGCGGGCTTGGTCGACACCCAGATGCGCCGCCAGCGCGCCATCTGCGCGCCCCGGGTGCTCGGCGCTGGTGCGGGGGCCGGGGCCGTGCCCGTAATGGCGGGCGGCCCGCCCGCCTGCGCCGGCCCGTATCCGGGAACCTCGAGCGTGCCGTCCGCGGCGGCGCGCAGCGCGCCGTACCAGCCGAGCTCGTCCTCGGCCGCCAGCCGCGCGACCGCCTCGGCCATGCGGCGCCTGAAGTCGCCCGCCTTCTCGTTCTCTCTGGGATACAGCGGCCGGCCATAGCGGATCGTGATCCGCGGCCGGCCTGGCTGCGGCCAGCCGGAGCCGCGGGGCATGGCCGCGTACGAGCCGCTGATGGCGATCGGCACAACCGGCAGGCACTTGGCGACGCACAGATGCGCCGCGCCGACCCGGAACGGGTTCATCCAGCCGTCCTCGGAGCGGGTTCCCTCGGGATAGAGCAGCAGGCTCCACCCGTCGTCGACCAGCTCAGCGGCGAGGCTGCGCAGCCGGCGCGACCGGTACCGCTCCACCGGGAACGCGTTGAAGAGCATCGCGGTGGTGACCGCGCGCCACCGGGCGTCGAAGAAGTAGTCGGCGGCCGCGCCCACCGCGACCCGGTTGGCCACCCGCGGCGGCAGGCTGCCGAGGATCAGCGGGGTGTCGAGGTGGCTGGAATGGTTGGCCACGAAGACTGCTGGCCCTCGCAGCCCGTCGAGGTAGCTGATGCCCTGCACCACGGGCGCGGTCTGGCTCCACACCACGGCCTTCATCACGCCGCGCAGGAGGCCGCCCCGCACGGCGACCGCGAGCGGCGTCCGCGCCCAGGCGGTCGGGAACTCGGGCTCGGCCACCTCGGGGACCCAGGGCTCGGCCGACCGCGGCACGGTCGAGCGGCCGCGCCAGTCCCGGCCGTGGCGCAGCAGTCGCACCTCATCGCGGATCGCCAGCCGCCTCGGCCTCCGGCCGGAGTCACCGGTCAGCACTCCGAGCCGCTTGCTGCTGATCGCGAGGCTGGTGCCGCGGCGGGCGCCCTCGGGCTCGGCCGTCACCGTACGTCCGCCAGCACCAGGGGCGGGGCGTGCAGGTACGAGATGCTGGGGCTGGATCCCACGATCGGGCTCGCCATCTCCAGCGCGTCGGAGAGCGTCGACGCCGCGCGGAAGCCCATGCGCGCGGTGGTTTTCCTGCTGCCGCCCACGAAGATCACATCTCCGAGGTGCTCGAGCGCGTGCGCTCCCCAGTACCACATGTAGAACGGGTGCACCCCGTGGTAGGCGTAGCTCTTGCGGTACAGCTGAACGTACCAGGGGTCGGTCGCGAACTGCTCCTCGTACTTGGCCTCGAGCACGAGCGGGTCCGTGGTCTCGGTGAGGATCTCCTCGAAGAAGTCGATGTAGCTCGGGTGGTGGACCGGGTGGAACTCGTCCGGCACCGGATGGTAGAAGATCGCCACCCCGCCCTCGCGCACGATCGGCCGCCCCCGGTAGAGGTTGAAGAAGTACCCGAGCCCGAGCGACATCACCAGGATCGGGTTCATGATCGAGTTGACGTTATAAGGGCATATGAACGGCAGCCCGAACAGCGCGATGTCCGACTGACCGTGAACCTCGGTGAGCTGCTGCCGGTGCAGGCTGGCGAGCGTCCTCGGGTGGACCGCGGCGGGCGCCCCCGCGTTGACCCCGGTGATGCCGTACGGGGCGAACTGAGACTGCCATACCCGGTGCCGGGCCATCGGCCGCAGCAGGCGGTTGCCCCGCCGGACCGC
>DASYXX010000482.1:0-2116 GCA_035934395.1 Streptosporangiaceae bacterium | reverse complement strand
CGGCTGTCGCCGCGTCGGCGTGGCAGGCGGCGATGGCGGCCTGCAGCTGGTAGGGCCCGGGACGACGCTTGGCGAGCGCCGTCTCGACCAGTGACCGTCCTTCGGCCAGACGGCTCCGGTCCCACTGGCTGCGGTCCTGGTCAGCGAGCAGGACAAGCGCGCCGTCCCCGTCGGCCCGTGCGGCGCTGCGGGCGCTGGTCAGCAGGATGAGCGCGAGCAGCCCGGTGACCTCGGGCTCATCCGGCAAGAGCCGGTGCAGCCTGCTGGCCAGCCGCAGCGCCTCCTCGCACAGGTCGTCACGAACGACGGCGCCGGTGCCGTGCGGCGAGTGTCCCTCGGTGAACGTGAGGTAGATCGCGCGCAGCACCGACGCCAGGCGGGCCGGCCGTTCGCCCGGGCCGGGCGCGCGCAGCCGGATGCCCGCGTCGCGGATCTTCCGCTTTGCCCGTACGATCCGCTGGGCAACGGTCGGCTCGGGCAGCAACAGCAGCCGCGCGATGGACGCCGTCGGCAGCCCGCACACAACGCGCAGGGTGAGTGGCACCCGCGCTGCCGGGTCCAGCGCAGGGTGGCAGCACGCGAACAGCAGCGCCAGCTGATCGTCGCCGGCGACGGCGCTGCCGTCCGGCTCGGCCGCGGTCCACTCCTGCACCGCGTCGCGCTCCTTCCCGGCTCGGGCGCTCTCGCGACGCAGGTGGTCCAGCGCGCGGCGCCGCGCGACCGCGACGACCCAGCCCCCGGGATTGGCCGGCAGGCCAGCACGCCCCCACTGCGCCACGGCCGCCGCGCACGCCTCCTGCGCGCAGTCCTCGGCCAGCGACAGGTCACCCGCGAGCTGGGCCACCGTCGCCGCCGCGGGCCACCACGCGGCCCGCAGGGCCCGCTCGATGTCCCCGCTCAGTGCGGCCCCATCACCATCGCCGGCCGCACCTCGACCGACCCGTACTTAGCCGACGGGATCATCGCCGCGTACCGCAGCGCCGTGTCCAGATCTTCGCAGTCCAGGATGTAGTAGCCGCCGAGCTGCTCCTTGATCTCGGCGAACGGCCCGTCACTCAGCTGCGTCTCACCGTCGCGGACCCGGACGGTGGTCGCGGTCTGCGGCGGCTGCAGGGGGCTGCTGTCGACCAGGATCCCGGCCTCCGCCATTGCCGTCGTCGCGGACTGGAACTCGCCGAGCATCTGCATGAACTCCGGCGTCCCCGGTGCCGGCCCGGCATCCGGCTCGCCGTAAAGCAGGGCAATGTACTTCATGTCGTCCTCCCACGACGGCGTCTCGGCAGTCACCATGTTGTCGAACACAGCCCCCCGGATTCGACAGCGGCAGGGGAGAAATCCTGAGGGCCAGACAGCCAGGGCATCTGGTGCCTTGATCTCGCGTGTCGGTTAGAGCATACTAACGGTTAGTGGATGCTAACCGAGATGCTGACCGGTGGGGGGCGCTCGCCGACGGCACGCGCCGCGCCATCGTGGCCTGCCTGGCCGAGGGGCCGCAGGCTGTCGGGCAGCTGGCGGCCGGGCTGCCGGTGAGCCGGTCGGCGGTGTCTCAGCATCTGAAGATCCTCAAGGACGCTGGCCTGGTGGAGGATCTGGCGGCGGGAACGCGCCGGATCTACCGGCTCAACCCGGCTGCGCTGGCGGCGTTGCGAGATCAGCTCGACACCTACTGGCAGCGGGCGCTGGCCGGGTACGCCGAGGCCGCGGAAGCGCCGACCGAGGAGGCTTGATGGCCCAGACCGATGTAACGACGGTTCGCAAGCACATTGTGGTGGACGCGCCGATCGAGCGCGCGTTCGCGGTGTTCACCGGCCGGTTCGGGGACTTTAAGCCGCCAGAGCACAACATGCTCGGGGCGCCGATCGCCGAGACGGTGTTCGAGCCGAGGGTAGGCGGCGGCATCGTGGACCGGGCGGCGGACGGCAGCGAGTGCCGGTGGGCGCGGATCTTGGCCTTTGACCCGCCGGAGCGGGTGGTATTCAGCTGGGACATCAGTCCGCGGTGGACCATCGAGACCGACCAGGCTCAGACCAGCGAGGTCGAGGTGCGGTTCTGCGCCGAGTCGCCGACGCGCACGCGGGTCGAGCTGGAGCACCGGCACCTCGACCGGCACGGTCCC
>DASYXX010000475.1:0-3316 GCA_035934395.1 Streptosporangiaceae bacterium | reverse complement strand
GCGCCTGGCCGACGCTCGGGCGCTGGAGTCGGTGATGGAGGCGGCGGCGGCGCTGTCGATCGCCGGGGCTGGGGCGACACGCGACCCGTACGCGGCGGCGTGCGCGCGCGGCGACGCGGTCATGGCCGGCGTGCTCGGCCGGCTGCGCGCGGCCATCGGCGACGACCCCGAGCCGCGGGCCCTGCAGGCGCCGGTGTCGTTCCGGGTGGTCGGCCCCGTTCTCGGGCACGTGCTGCGCGCCTGTGACGCGCTCGAGTCCGCGGTCGGCCGGGCGCTGTCAGGGGTGACCGACTCCCCCGCGTTCCTGGACGGGAGGTTCCTGGGCACGGCGGGATTCCACGGCATCGACCTGGGCGCGCACTGCGACCAGCTCACCGCGGCGCTCGCGCACGCGGCCGAGGTCGCGGCGGCGCGCGTCCACCGGCTGCTCGACGCCCGGGTCACCGGCCTGCCCGCCCAGCTCGCGGCCCGGCCGGGCCCGGACACCGGGCTGGTCACCGTGCACAAGCGCGCCGCGGGCGAGGTCCACGCGCTGCGCCGGCTGGCCGTTCCGGCCTCGATCGGCCTCATCGAGACCTCGGGGGGCCAGGAGGACGTGCAGTCCTTCGCCTGGGAGTCCGCCGAGGCGCTGCGCGGTGCGCTGCGCCACTCTCACGTGGTCACCGCCTGCGAGCTGCTCACCGCCTTCCAGGCCTGCTCGATCCCGCAGCGCCCCGCGCCCGCCGGGTGCCGCCCGATGCTGGCGCGGCTGGCCGAGATCATCGCCCCGATCGAGGCGGACCGGCCGTTCGGCGAGGACGTCGAGGCCGTTCTGCGCGAGGGCCTCCGGTCCTGGCCGTGGCCTTTCCGCCCCGGCGCGGGCTGAAGGGAGCCCCGCGGCCGCCCGCGCGGTAACGCCTGTTGCCGCAGGGTACGAGCGGGCTGCCGGGGACTATGATGGCGTATCCCCTGGATAAATGTTTGGAGGTCTAGTGTCGGTCGCCACCATGACTCCGGGCAGCGCAGGCGCCGAGCGGCCCGACCGGCTGGGCACCGGCCTCAAACGGGGATGGGGGGTCAGCCCCGAACGGCAGCATGCGATCGTCGACGCACTGCACGGCCTCGTGCCGCGCGCCGGCCGCCTGTCCCCCGCGCAGCTGCGTGCCGTCACCGTCAAGATCGCCGGGCGCCCGGAGTTCTGGGCCGACCTCGTCGTCCGCGATCCCGACGTGCGCTGGTACCTGCCGCTGCACCGGTCGAACGCCTGCGACGTCTGGCTGCTGGCCTGGGAGCGCGGCCAGGACACCGACTGGCACGACCATGGCGGGTCCTCGGGGTCGTTCGCGGTGGCCGAGGGCAGCCTGCTGGAGCACTACCGGGTGCCCAGCGGGCGGAAGCTCGCCCGCAGGCACCTGACGACGGGCGAGGCGGTGGCCTTCGGGCCCGGTCACGTGCACGACGTGGCCCACGGCGGGCAGACCTGCGCGACCAGCATCCACGCGTACTCGCCGCCGCTGAGCGCGATGACCTACTACAAGCGGGCCGAGTACGGCCTGATCGCCCGGGAGACCGTGGCGATCGACGGCCCGGAAGGCGGGCGCGGCCGCGGCGGCGCGGACACCGTGCTGGCCCACGCCTCCGCGTCGGCCGCGGAATTCACCAGCGACGCCCTGCCGGCCGACGCGCCCGGCATCGACGAGCTGCTGGCCGAGGTCCGCAGCGGCCTGGCCCGGCTGCGGCCGGAGGCGGCCTTCGCCGCGCTCACCGACGGGGCCGCGCTGGTCGACATCCGGTCACTGGAGCAGCGCATCGTCGAGGGGGAGGTTCCCGGCTCGATCATCATCGGCCGCAACGTGCTCGAGTGGCGGCTCGACCCCAGCAGCGAGGCCCGCATTCCCGCACTGGCGCGCTCCGACGCCCGGATCATCGTGATGTGCTCGGAAGGCTATGCCTCGTCCCTGGCCGCGGCCAGCCTGCGGCGGGTCGGCCTGCACGAGGCGACCGATCTCGAGGGCGGCTTCCAGGCCTGGAAGGCGGCCGGCCTGCCCACGCGTCCCGCTCAGTCGCTGGGCTGAGCCAGCCCTTCTCATGACCGCTGCCGAAGGCTCGCGCACAGAGGCGCACCATCAGCACCGGGACGTGCAGGGCGGCTGGCTGCGCCCCGCCGTGTTCGGCGCCATGGACGGCCTGGTCACCAACGTGTCCCTGATCGCCGGGGTAGGCGGGGGCGGGGGCTCGCCGCGCACGCTGGTGCTGGCCGGGCTGGCCGGGCTGTCCGCCGGCGCGTTGTCGATGGCCGCGGGCGAGTTCGTCTCCGTGTCGTCGCAGAACGAGCTCGTCGACGCGGAGGTCAGCAAGGAGCGGTTCGAGCTCGAGCACAACCCGGAGTCCGAGCGGCGCGAGCTGGCCGCCGTGTTCCGGCGGCGCGGCGTGGACGCCGCCCTGGCCGAGGAGGTGGCCCGGCAGGTTTCCTCGCACCCCGACGAGGCGCTCCGGGTGCACGTGCAGGAGGAACTCGGCGTCGACCACCAGGAGCTGCCGTCGCCGGTGACGGCGGCCGCCGCCTCGCTGGCGACGTTCGCCTGCGGGGCGCTGGTCCCGCTGATCCCGTACCTGCTCGGCTTCCGCTCGCTCGCGGCCGCGCTGCTGCTCGCCGCCGTCGCCGCCGTGATCGGCGGCGGGCTGGTCTCCCGGTTCACCGATCGCCCGTTCCTGCGCGGGGCCGTTCGCCAGCTCCTGCTGGCCGGCGCCGCGGCGAGCCTGACCTACGGTATCGGAAGCCTGGCGGGCGCCATCGTCTCCTAGCGCGGGCCGGGTTCAGGGCGCGCCGGTCAGCGGGCAGCGCCAGCCCGGGGGTGGCTACCAGGCATCGGAGCCGAACGAGTCCTCGGCGTGCCCGCCGGACACCGACAGCAGCTCCAGGTCGGCCTCGACCATGATCCTGACCAGCTCCTCGAAGCCGATCTTCGGCTCCCAGTCCAGTTCGGCGACGGCCTTGGCCGGGTTCGCGCACAGCTGGTCGACCTCGGCCGGCCTGATGAACGCGGCATCGGTCACCACGTGGTCCCGCCAGTCGAGGCCCGCCACCCCGAACGCCAGCTCCACCAGCTCGCCCACGCTGTGCGTGACCCCCGTGCCGATCACGTAGTCGGAGGGATCGTCCCGGTCCAGCATCAGGTGCATGGCGCGCACGTAATCCCCGGCGAATCCCCAGTCCCGGCTGGCGCCGAGGTTGCCGAGGCGTAGCTGCCGCTCGAAGCCGAGCTTGATCTTGGCGACGCCGAGCGACACCTTGCGCGTCACGAACTCGGCGCCCCGGCGCGGCGACTCGTGGTTG
>DASYXX010000466.1:0-3809 GCA_035934395.1 Streptosporangiaceae bacterium | reverse complement strand
CTACTACCTGCGGATGGCACAGGGCAAGACGCCGACCGAGATGGAGCAGATCATCTGGCAGCAGGACAGCCTGGACGGCGTCGATCACGGTGCGTCGTGCGCCGCGTTCGCGAGCCTGACGCTCGAACTGGGTGCCCAGGTGGTCGGCCAGCAGAGCTGGGTGACCGGAGGCACCTCCTATCCGTGGCCGCTGCACAGCTGGGCCGACGTCCGGGTCGACCTCAACCCGTCCTCGCCGGGAATCACCTCGATCCTGCAGGACGCGCAGGCCAGCCATCGCTGGCATCCGCTGGGCGACGGCTACCAGCCCATGCCCGGCGACTGGGTCCTGTTTGACGGCCACGTCGAGGTGGTCACGAACTACGCCGGCGGGACGCTCTACACCATCGGCGGCGATTCAGGCCCCAATCTCTCCGTCAACGCGCACCAGTACCCGGCCCCCCTCGACGCCCAGGGAGTCGTCGGATTCGTCAACAACGGCGGCCTCACCGTGACGCCGAGCCGCGCGCCCACAGCTCCCGTGCAGGTGACCGCGGGCGGTCAGCAGCCGGACCAGGGGACCCCCGAGGCGGTCGACCCGGGCCTGGCGGCCATTCCTGGCGTAGCCCAGGCCCGGGCACCGCAGTCGGCCCCGGCGCAGTCGGCCGGCGCGGCGGCGATCCCGGCCACGCCGACGACCAGCGCTGCCACCCCCGCGTCGTCGCGGACGCGCCCGGCCACCGGCCCCGGCTCGGGCAGCGACACGAGGCAGCCGCCGCAGCAGCCCCAGCCCGGGCGCAACCACGTCGCCGGGGCCAGCCAGCCTCCAGCGCCGGCACGCCCGGACTCGGACGCCGGCCCAGACGTGCCCGGCACCGGCCCGTTGTGGCCACCCGCGTCGCGTCCGGCCACGCCGGGCTCCGCCGCGATCCCCGGACTGCCCGCCCCGGGACACGGCCGATCGTCCCGCCTGGGCTGGGCACGAGTGACCCCGCACCGCCGTACACACCGGTCGCCCGCCGCCCCGGCTCAGCCGCCAGCCTCCCCCGCGTCCGCGGCCACGGCCGAGCCGCCGGCCCCGGCTCAGCCGGCGTCCCCGGCCGCCACGACCACGCAGCAGCAGTTCATCGACATGCTGGTGCCGGGGGCGATGGCCGCGCAGCGCAAGTACGGCGTGCCCGCGGCGGTCACGATCGCCCAGGCCATCGAGGAGTCGGGCTGGGGCCAGAGCGGCCTGGCCGCCAGGGATCACAACCTGTTCGGGATCAAGGGAACGGGCCCGGCCGGCAGCGACATGCTGCCGACGCAGGAGTTCGAGAGCGGCCAGATGGTTAACCGCACCGCGATCTTCCGCGTGTACCACAACTTCGCGGAGAGCATTGACGATCACGGTCGGCTGCTGGCCACCAGCGGCTACTACCGGCAGGCCATGGCCGACCGCCAGGACCCGGACAAGTTCGCCGCCTCGCTCACGGGCATCTACGCCACCGATCCCGCCTACGGCACGAAGCTCATCGGGATCATGCAGCAATACGATCTGTACCGCTACGACGCCGCCCGGCCAGCCGCGACGCCTGGCGGACCTGCGACGGGCGGGACGTCGATTCCCGGGCTGCTGCCGCCCACGGCTCCGGCCTCGCCTTCCCGCCCGTCGCACCCCGGTCACCCCGCCCGTCACCACTCCCGGCCTGCGGGTACCTCGCGCTCGTCCGGACCGACCCCCGGCCCGCAGCCGTCCAGGCCTACGCCCCCGCCGCGCCCGTCCGGGCCCACGGCTGCGCCGCGCCCCTCCGGGCCCACGGCTGCGCCTCGGCCGTCGGGGTCGGCTCCCTCGCCGGTGCCCTCGGAGCCAGCACCGGCGACCCCCGCGCCCACGCCCACACCCGAGTCAGTCCAGCCGACGCCCACGCCGACGCAGACACCGGCGCCCGCGCCGCCTGCACCGTCTCGCCCCAGCTCGAAACCCATCCAGGCTCAGCTCGTCTCCGACATTCGCGTGCCGTGGACGTCGAGCCGCCCGGCGCGAGCCGCAGCCGGTCGGGTCCGCGCGCCCGTGAGCGGCCACTATCACCATCATCTTCCGCTCCCAGTAAGGAACGCGTTCCTCGCCACCGCCCGGGGGCCCATCCTGGCGGCCAAGCCGCTCTACCGGGACGTCGCCAGCCACAGCGGGCTGCGCTGGGAACTGCTGGCCGCGTGCGACTGGATGCAGTGCAAGGCCCGGCCCCGCTACTCGCCGGTCCGCGGCGAGAAGCTCGGCACGCTCAATTACGACGGGACGATCTACCACACGAAGTCCGAGGCACTGGAACAGGTCGCCGAGGACCTGATCGACCTCGCCGGGGCCGTTTATCAGATCGACCTGACGGCGGGGGCGATCCTGTCCGTTCGCGACCTGGCGAATGTCTTCGCCGCGTTCCGCTGGGGCGGCCTGCTCAAGCTGCACCGCACATCGGCCATGGAGTTCCCGTACTCCGTGGCCGGCCTGACCGACCAGCACATCAACATGCGCTGGCCGAATATCGACGACCCGAACACGCCGGATAAGCCGGGCGGCCGATTCCATCGGCCTTTCGGGGCCGTGCCGGTCGTCCTGAGCCTCAATTACCCGGCCATCGCCTAGGCCACCGCAGGCGAACAATAGGAAGAAGGTTGACCACGTGGTGCGTATGCTGCTCTTTCTGTTGGGCATGCTGACTGCGGACGGCCCGGCGCGGCGAAATGGATACCGGTATCGCGCGGACACGGATCCGCAGTTGCCGGGCATCGACGCGGGCGCGCGGGGCCAGACCCGGCCGCTGCCGCCATCGCGCCCGCGCGCGGCGGGCGACCACCCCCGGCGACGGGGCGAGCAGGCAGCGTTGCGGGCTCATCCGGGCGGGAGGCGAGGCGACGGGGGCGCGTCGCGTGGTCACCCGGTTGACGGGCGAGCCAACCCGGCCGCCTGGCGACGCGATCCGGGCGCTCGCCCGGGCGAGCCGGGCGCCTGGCCTGGCGAGCCGGACCCGCGGCACGGGGATCCGGCTGGGTCGTGCGGCGACCCGGTCGCGTGGCGTGGCGACCCCGATGTATGGGGCGGTGACCCTGATGTCTGGCGCCGCGAGCCCGACGAGCCGCCTGGCGAGCGCGACGGGTGGCGGCGTGACCCTCGCGGGTGGCCGCGCGACCCGGGCCCGCGCCGCCCCCGCATCCCGCGCTGGGTCAAGTGGTCGGCGGCCCTCGTCGTGATCGGCCTGATCTTCCGCCGCGTGATCGCGGCGGTCGTTCTCATGGCGCTGTCTGGCGTCCTGCACCTAGTCGGCATCAGCGTTCACCTGCCGCATATCAAGCTCGCCTGGCCGTGGCAGACCGTCACCGCCGGCGTCACGACCAACACCGACCTGGGCCCTTGGGTGCTGCAGAAGATCGAGGGAATCTCCCGGCCCGCCCTCGGCGAGGCGAACTTCACCTTCGCGTTCACCCACAAGGTGTCGAAGAACATCGGTTTCTGGCCGTGCTGGTACGCCAGCACGTTCTACGCCGTGGCCCACACGTCCGCGACCGTCGACCTGAACCCGGGCCCGGCCTGGTGGGCGCCGGCCACCGGGCACTACCGGCTCCAGGTGCTCAGCCGCCCGAGCCCGGGCAAGACCGGTCACGTGGCGGTCACCATGGTCTTGCCGCTGCCTCAGCTGCCGCAGTCGGCGCATGACGTCACGATCGACAACATCCCGTCGAAGCCGATAGCGACGCAGCACAGCTGGACGTACCCGGGATTCGGCTGCGGCGTGCTGCTGCGGCCCCAGTTCCCCGATTCGGTGCTGTATGCCGAGGCCCAGACCATCGCCTTC
>DASYXX010000446.1:0-2627 GCA_035934395.1 Streptosporangiaceae bacterium | reverse complement strand
GCGGCAGGCGGACCGGGATCACCAGGCCCGGCGGCAGGTCGGCGGCGGTCACCACCCGGATCACGCCGGCGGCACGGGCGGCGCGCCGCGTGTCCACTGCGGCCAGGCGGCCGTGCGTGACGGGGGAGCGTACGACCCGGGCCCAGGCCTGTCCGGCGGCGCTGAGGTCGTCGCCGAAGCGGCCGAGCCCCCGCAGCAGCCGGGGGTCCTCCTTGCGCGGCATCCGCGCGCCGACGGCGGTCACTGGCTGCCTGTCCTTTCCCGGGGGGACACTGTGCTCCCTGGGGACACCCCAGACCCCGATGGCCCGGAACCCCCCGCTGCGCCTCGGGCGTAAGGTCGAGCCCGGGACCGGGCGACGGCCAGCACCGCCTCGACGATGCCCTGGTAGCCGGTGCAGCGGCAGAGGTTCGCGGCCACCAGCTCGCGGATCTCCTCCTCGGACGGCTCGCCCGCGCCGGGGTGGCGCTCGGCCAGATAGGCCTCGGTCAGCATCAGGAAGCCCGGCGTGCAGAACCCGCACTGCAGCGCGTGATGATCGCTGAACGCCTGCTGCAGGTCAGACAGCCGCTCCCCGTCGGCCAGCCCCTCGACCGTGCGGACCTCGGTGCCGTCCGCCTGCACGCCGAACATCAGGCAGGACCGGACCGGCGAGCCGTCGACGAGCACCGTGCAGGCCCCGCAGACGCCGTGCTCGCAGCCTAGGTGGGTGCCGGTGTAGCCGAGGTCGTGCCGCAGCATGTCGGCCAGCGTGCGCCGCGACTCCACCGCGAGCTCGTGCTCGCGGCCGTTCACGCGCAGCCGGATCTGCCGGATGTCCTTCATGTCACGGCCCTCTGCGCGAACGCGGCACAGACGTCCGCGGGCAGGACGGGGATGTGGTCGAACGACACCCCGGCGGGCCGCAGCGCGTCGTTGATCGCGTTGAGCACCGCGGCCGGGGCGCCGATCGTGCCGCCCTCGCCCATGCCCTTCGCCCCGGTCTCGCTGAACCGCGAGGGCGTCTGCAGGTGCACGATGTCGACCGGGCAGATCTCCGCCGCGGTCGGCACCAGGTAGTCCAGCAGCGTTCCGCTGCCCGGCTGGCCGTCGGCGTCGTAACGGATCCGCTCCAGCAGGGCCGCCCCCGCGCCCTGGGCCACGCCGCCGCGGACCTGGCCGTCCACGACCATCGGGTTGATCACCACGCCGCAGTCCTCCACCACCAGGTAGCGGCACAGGCGGATCTGCCCGGTCCCCGGGTCGATCGCGACCATCGCGACGTGACAGGCGTTCGAGAACGTGCCCGGCGGGTCGAACGTCGCCCGGGCCTCCAGTCCGTACCGGAGCTCCTCGGGCACCCGGTGGGCCTGGAAGTGGACGACCCGGGCGAGCTCGCTGACCGGCAGGGCCGAGCCCGGGTCACCGCGGACCCGCGCCGAGCCGCCGGACAGCTCGATGTCCCCGGCGCTGGCCTCCAGCAGGTGCGCGGCCACCTGCCGCAGCTGCCGCCCGACCCGCTCCGCGGCCCGCGCGGCGGCGCCGCCGCCGATCACGATCGAGCGGCTGCCCCACGTGCCCCACCCGTAGGAGGCGAGGTCGGTGTCGCCCTGCCGGAGCCGCACCCGGTCCGGGTGCACCCCCAGGCGGTCGGCCACGATCTGGGCGAACGTGGTCTCGTGGCCCTGCCCGTGGCCGCAGGTGCCGGTGGTCACGATGACTTCGCCCGACGGGTCCATCCGCACGAGCGCGGTGTCATAACCGGGGGTCATGCCCATCCGCCGCTGCGACATCGTCGGGGTGCCGTAGGCCGTGCGCTCGGAGAAGCACGCGTAGCCGATCCCGCCCAGCCGACCTGCGTTACATAGCTTCATCTTTTCCTCTGGCCATCCGGCCTCGGTGACACGGCGCTCGGCGAGATCGAGCGACTCGCGGTAGCTGCCCTCGTCGTAGGTGACCCCGTTGACGCCGGTGTAGGGGAACTCGCCGGGCCCGATCAGGTTGGCGCGCCGCACCTCCAGCGGGCCGAGGCCGAGCTCGCGGGCGGCTTTCTCCATGAGCCGCTCCATGACCAGCACGAGCTGCGGGCGCGACACGCCGCGGTACGGGGCGGTGGGGGCCTTGTTGGTCGCGACCGCGCGGCCGCGCGCGGAATAGGCCGGGACCTTGTAGACGCCGGGCAGCTCCGTGCACGCCATCAGCGGCTCGACCGCGGACGTGAACGGGAACGCCGAGTACGCGCCGACGTCGCAGTCGATCTCGGCCGCGAGCCCGAGCATCCTCCCGTCGCGGCCGAACGCGGCCCGCACCTGGTAACGCTGCTCGTGACCGTGGAACGACGCGGTCAGGTTCTCCTGGCGGTCCTCGATCCAGCGCACCGGGCGGCGCAGCCGCAGCGCCGCGGCGGCCACCGCGACCTCCTCGCGGCCGACCACGCACTTGAGCCCGAACCCGCCGCCGACGTCGGGGGCCAGCACCCGCACGCCGTGTTCGGGGAGGCCGAGCGCCTGGGCGACGCCCGACCGCACCTGGTGCGGCACCTGGGTCGAGACGTGCAGGACAAGCTGCTGGTCCCGGTCGTCCCACTCGGCCAGGCAGGCGCGGCCCTCCAGCGGCAGCGCCGCCACCCGGGCGCTGGTGAACACGGC
>DASYXX010000440.1:0-1740 GCA_035934395.1 Streptosporangiaceae bacterium | reverse complement strand
ATCGACCTGGCCCGGGTGAGTTACGCCGATGCCAGCGGCCTCACAGTACTGGTAGGCACCGGGCGCCGCGCCGGGCTGCTCGGCGGGTTCTTGCGCCTGGCAGCGCCGACGCCTCCGGTAGCCAAGGTCCTGCGCATCACCGGCCTCCACCGGCGGCTCGATATCTTCCCCACAGTCCAGGCCGCGATCACCAGTGCGGGGCGGCTCCAGCGCCCGCCTGACGACACAGCGGACGCCGGCACAGGCATCGGCGCCGGCACGGTGCACACCGGGCCCGCGCGCGGACACACCGGGCGGACCCGGCACGCCGCCGACGCCGCTGAACTCCGCCAGGCAACCGCCGCCGTGCTCATGCACGCCGACGCGTGGCGCGACGCCGACCCTCACCGCCGGTTTACTCCCGCCCTGCACGCCCTGGCCCGCGCCTACGCCGGCACCAGCCAGGCCGCTCTGACCGGGGCCGCGCATTCTCTGCTGTCGGTCCTCACCCGTCAGCCCCTCACCTACTCCCCGGCAGTCGCCGCGACCGCCAGCCGTCTTCGCCGCCTCCTCGACCCGATCGCCGGCCCGCCCTCACCTGAAGCAGACCCGCGCACGCACCACCGCCCGGAGCGGCTCGTCCCCATCGGCCTGCGGCACGTGGCAATGAACGGTCCAGCAGATCACCCAGAGCGACCACTCGCCATTGCGCCCGGCTACCCGCTCCAGTTACTTGTGACCGGCCGCAAGCCGTCGCTGCCCGGCTTCCGCCAGTGAATCTGCCGGTCAGGAGCCTGCGAAGGAGGCCAGCGGAATGCAATCTGCGGGTATCGAGCGAGGCTGGCGGCCGCGAGGCGACACAGGCCGGCGTTCCTGGCTTGCTGCACAAGAGCGACGCCGACGCCGTCAAGCTGGGCCTAAGCGGCGCCGGTGACGTGCGCCGTGCGCAGGAAAGAGCTCGCGGGGACGTTCGCCGAAGGCCTCACTGGGGTCCTTGTCCAGCCGATGGTCGCCGACGGCACCGAGGTGATCATCGGCGTCGCACGGGAACCGGTATCCGGCCCAGTGGTGGTGTCCGGGCCCGGCGGTGTCGCTACAGAGGTGCTTAGCGACCACAGCGCCAGGCCCGCGCCGCTGACCGGCGCCGGCGCCGACGGCCTGATCCGCCCGGTCCGCGCCGCCCCGGTGTTGCCCGGCCACTGCGTCGCCCCGGCCGCGGGCCTGACCGCGCTCAGCACCCTGCTGCGCGTGTCCCGGCTCGCCGATGATCTGAGTTCCTGGCGCGGTCCCCCGAAGCGGCAACTGCCGTGACCCGGCAGATCCAGCTGGCCCCCGCATCGCCTGCGCCGCGGCGCGGCAGCGAGTACGCAGAGCTGTCCCGGCAGGTCAAGGAGGCGGGGCTGCTGGAGCGGCGCCCGGGGTATTACGCCTGGAAGATCGCGGTCACCGTCGGGCTGCTGGCTGCCGGGTGGGCCGCCTTTGTCGTGGCGGGCGACTCGTGGTGGCAGCTGGCGGTGGCCGTGTTCCTGGCGGTGGTGTTTACCCAGATCGGGTTCCTGGGCCATGACGCCGGGCACCGCCAGGTTTTCGGCACCCGGCGGGCCAGCTACGCCGCGGGCATCCTGCTCGGCAACCTGGGCATCGGGCTGAGCTACGGCTGGTGGGTGGACAAGCACAACCGCCATCACGCGCACCCCAACACCCAGGACGCTGACCCGGACATCGCCGTCGGGGCGCTGGCCTTCACCTCCGCCCAGGCGC
>DASYXX010000421.1:0-1592 GCA_035934395.1 Streptosporangiaceae bacterium | reverse complement strand
GCCGGGCCCGCTCATCCAGCAACGGCAGCCCAAGCTCCAGCTGCGGCCCCATCAGCCCCAGAAGCTCCGCGTTCGCGCCCATACCATCATCCTGGCACCCGACACGCCCAAAACTCACCTTATTCCGGAGTGCGCACTAGTTGCACTCCAGCTACCACGATCAT
Source organism: Streptosporangiaceae bacterium (assembly GCA_035934395.1). GTDB lineage: Bacteria > Actinomycetota > Actinomycetes > Streptosporangiales > Streptosporangiaceae > JASHPR01. The sequence goes on along the minus strand of DASYXX010000421.1, from coordinate 1,428 downwards.
GGCGCGCCGGTTTCGGGCTGTCCGCAACCAACGTTCAGGCCGGGCCGGGAGACCCGCAACGGTCAGGTAGTCGAAAGCCTCTGCCCCGCGACGGGCTGTGCGAGACGGGTGTGACTCATGAGGCGGGCCGTCGGTCTGCTGGCGGGCCGCGGCCAGCGGGCTAGATTGGTTACAGGGAACGGGGCCGGCCGGCCAGACAATACATAGGCATGGCGGGCGAACGACCGGCGGGCGATAGGCGCATTACCGACCCTGCGGCCTTCGAGGCCGCCTTCCGGGAGCATTTTCCGCCGGTCTACCGGTTCATCGCCCGGCGGGTCGGTCCCGCGCTGGCCGAGGACCTGGCCGCCGAGACATTCGCGACCGCCTACCGCCGCCGGGCCTCCTTCGAGCCCGGGCGAGGCTCGCTGCGTTCCTGGCTGTACGGGATAGCGACCAACCTGGTACGTAACCACTGGCGCGCCGAGCAGCACCTGCTCGCGCTCGACGCGCGGCTCGTCCCCGAGGCCGATCAGCCCGACAGCGCCGAGGGGGTCGACCAGCGCGTCGTCATCGCCATGCTCGCGCCGCGACTGGCCGCGGCGCTCGGCGAGCTCACCCGTGACCAGCGGGACGTGCTGCTGCTGCACGCCTGGGCCGAGCTGAGCCACGACGAGATCGCGGCGGCGCTCGGGATAGCGCCGGGCACGGTGCGCTCCCGGCTGTCGAGGGCTCGCGGCCTGCTGCGCGAGCACCTCGGTGACTTCGACTTCGACCTCTGGATATTCGACGGGCCGGACGTCGGCCCGGCACGAGGAAAGGCTGCGCCGTGACCGACGAAATCGACGTCCTGCGAACGTTCCGCGACGAGGCACCAGGACCGTCCACCGACGCCTGGGCCCGGGCCCGCACGGCGATCGCCGTGGCCCGGTCCGAGCAAAAGCGAACCATTTTCCGTAACGCCGCGGGGCGGGGCGGTCCCCGGTGGCTCGCGATCGCCGTGGTGACAGGCGCGGCCGCCGCCGTGGCCGGCCTGCTGGCCGTGCTGCTGCCGGCCTCGCCCGCGATCGCGCCGCGGATCCAGACGGCCGCCTTCGTGACTCGCGTCGAGCGGGCGCTGAGTGCGACGGGCCAGGCCAGCCTGGTCGGCTACTCCCGCACCGTTCTTCCGTCTGGCAGCTCGGTCGTGCTAACGCCCGACGGCCTGCAGATCAGCTTCGCGCCGGGAGCCACCTCGTCGCCGGGCCTCCGCACCCTGGTCCACTGGAGCTATCAGGGCACCGACAAAATCTCCGCCTTTACGGCCGCGGGACGCCCGGCCTTCGACGAAAGGTCCACCACCGCCGGCGGCGGCCCGACGGAAGCCGTGATCTACGCCAGCGCGACCTGGTGGCGCGCGGTGTCCACGGGCACCCAGGCTCCCGTGCCGCAGACCTGCGGCAAGGGTGT
>DASYXX010000396.1:0-2055 GCA_035934395.1 Streptosporangiaceae bacterium | reverse complement strand
CGACTGGTTCGCGCGCTTCCGCGCCCGGCTCGAGACCCGCGAGGACACCTATCTCCTCGATCCGCACCTGCCCGGGCTTTCGGTGAAGATCCGCGGTGCCGCGGCGCTCGAGGTGAAGGTTTACCGGGGCAGCCCGGGACTTCTCGATGTAGCCGACCGGGCCCGCGGTCGCGTGGAGTCCTGGCAGAAGTGGTCCTTTCCCTTGGAGCGGCCGGCCCTGGACCAGGGCAGCGGCGACCTGGCCGGCTGGCGACCGGTGCACAAGCGTCGGCGGATAAGCAGCATCACGCCGACCGACGAGCCGGCCAGGACACGCAGTCACGGGATGGCGCAGGCGCGGTGCGAGGTCGAGCTCACCGACATCCGCGCTCGCGGCGAGGAATGGTGGTCGCTCGGGTTCGAGGTGACCGGCCCCGCCGACCTGCTGCGCGGCGAGCTCGACGGCACCGCGGCGCTCGTGTTCGCGCAGCGCTTGCCGGGTGACGCGCAGCTGAGCACGGATGACTCCAGCTCCTATGGGGACTGGCTGCGCAGGCGGCCGGCCTGAGGACCGCACCGCACGGCAAAAGCCGCGGCCGGCCGTCACACCCGCTGGTCGGGCTGCTTGCGGGGGCGGCCGGGGCGGCGCATGGGTGACACCGCCTCGGGCAGGCGCCTGGCGTCGGCGAGAGCGCGGCGCAGCAGGAACTCGATCTGGCCGTTGGTGCTGCGCAGCTCGTCGGCGGCCCAGCGGGCGAGCGCGTCGTGGACCGCGGGGTCGAGCCGGAGCAGGATCGTCTTACGCTCGGTTGCCATGCGGCGGCCCGGTCTCCTTACTGATAGAGCGTGCCGGTGTTGACCACCGGGTGGGTGGCCTGGTCGCTGCACAGGACGACAAGCATGTTGCTGACCATGGCCGCCTTGCGCTCCTCGTCGAACTCGATGATGCCGTCGATGGCGAGCCGGGACAGGGCCGACTCGACCATGCCGACCGCGCCGTCCACGATCTTCTGCCGGGCGGCCACGACGGCGTCGGCCTGCTGCCGCCGGAGCATGGCGTGCGCGATTTCCGGAGCGTAGCCGAGCCGCGTGATCCGGATCTCGAGGACGTGCACGCCCGCCGCCGCTACCCGCTCGGCCATGTCCGCGCAGAGCCAGCCGGTGATCTCCGCGGTGCTGGCCCGCAGGCACGGCTTGCCGGTGCCGTGGTCGTCGTAGGGGTAGCTGCTGGCCGTCTGCCGCGCGGCTATCTCGGCCTGGAAGGCGACGAACCCGGCCACGTCATCCACGGCGAAGACCGCCTTGGCGGTGTCGGCGACCTCCCAGACGGCCACGAGCGCGATCTCGACTGGGTTGCCTTCGGAGTCGTTCACCCGCATGACCGGGGTCTCGTAGCCGCGGATCTTCACGGAGACGCGGCACCGCGCGGCCCACGGATGGACCCAGGTCAGGCCTGGTTGGCGGATCGTGCCCCGGTAGCTGCCGAATAGCTGCACGACGACGGCCTCGCCGGGCGCAACCTGAGTCAGGCCGCGGAGGACCTGCGCGCCGACCGCGGCCAGCGCGAAGGCCGCGACCCAGACGACCGCCGGCGCCGAGCCGCGAACGGCGAGGTGGATGCCCAGGGCCAGCAGCAGGGCCGCGGCGATCAGGGCCGGGACGGCGAGGGAGACAGCGCGGCGCCCTGCCGGCCCGGCGACCTGGAACTCCTGCACCTGCCCGCGCGGCGCGGCAGCAGGTGGTGCCGTATCGGTGGCCATGCCGTGACCTCCCTGCCCGTCGACCGCGCCATCGTTAATCGATATCAGTTTATTCAAGCATTCGAGGCGCGGTCACTTGCCAGTCTCCCGCAATTCGAGCTCGGCCCCGTAAGGAGCGCGCGGTCACGCGGCCCGGCTGACCAGATAGTCACCGACCGCGGCCAGGAAGAGGGCGCTGCGCATCGCGCTGGCCCGGAAGCTTCTTCGCCGACGCGCGCCCGGTCGCAGGCGCCGCGGCGGCGGAACCCTGCTGGCCTGCACCAGCAGGCACATTCCGCTCCCGATCAGGCCCCAGCCGATGGCCTCGACGTCGGCA
>DASYXX010000277.1:0-2941 GCA_035934395.1 Streptosporangiaceae bacterium | reverse complement strand
GGGCATCGAGCTGCGGCCGGCCGCCAAGGCGCTGCTGTCCTCGCGCGGCTACGACCCGGTCCTCGGCGCCAGGCCGCTGCGGCGGACGATCCAGCGGGAGATCGAGGACAACCTGTCGGAGAAGATCCTGTTCGGCGAGCTGAAGGCGGGCCAGATCGTCATGGTCGACGCCGAGGGCACCGGCGCCGAGGGGATGTTCACCTTCAAGGGAGTGCCCAAGCCCGAGGCGGTTCCCGACGCGCCGCCCGCCGAGATCGACACCAAGCCGGCCGTCGGCGGTGCTGACGGGCGCCTGGCCAACGGCGTGCAGCACCACCCGGGCAGCGGTTAAGCAGCCGCGGTCTGCGGTCGCCGACACGGCTTCGGCGTGGGCCGCCGGCTACCGGGACCTGGCCCTGGCGGGGTTCACCCGAGGAGGTCACCGCCCGGGTAGTGCTCCACCTGGAGCGCTTCGTCGAGTACCGCACGCCGCCTGCGGCCATGATCGGCTCTCCTCGGTGGCGCCTCGGGACGTGTTCGGCTGGCGGGACCACCGGGCGGGTGGCCTGGCTCCCTCCACGGTGAACCACCACCTGGCGTATCCGGCTCGGCGCCCGGTGAGCCGCCGTTGCCCTACCGCTCCTGGTCTTCGCAGATAGTGACTTCATCGCCGCGCAGGCCGTTGATGCCGACGGCGGCCTGGCTTCCGCTGAGCTGGCGGCCTGGTCGCTGCGTGACCGTCAGTCGGCTCGCACACCTACGGGTCCGCAACTCTCAGCCAGCGTCGGGTCACGACAGGCACAAGGCCTGTGGGGTGCGGAAACTGGGTCAGTTCCGCTGACCTGCGGGTCCAGGGCTTGAGCATGCTGAGGCGGCGGGCATCGTCGCTACTTGTGTTGTGGTCCTTCCTCTACCTCATCCTCGGTCGTTCTTCCAGTTCCTGGTCCTGCTCGGGCGCGGTCACCGGGCCAAGGAGATTGAGATTCTCGCGCTCCGGCATCAGGGCGCCGTTTTGCGCCGTCAGGTGAACCGGCCCGATCTGAACGACGGGGACCGTGTCCTGCTGGCCGCGCTCTCGCGGCTGCTGCCTCGCGCGTCATGGTATTCCCTCGCAGGGTGGGGTTGCAGCGCGAGGAAATCCCTCAACGGCCTGATTAACGAGTACAAACGAGCCGCGTAGATGAGGGAAGGCCGCAGGTCACAACCCGAACCCGAGATTCCGCATCCCACAGGATTCCGTTCACTCTGCGGCGCTTGCCTTCGGCGGGGTGCTGGTGTCCAACGGCAACATTTTAGTGATTGACTTGTACCGGTCAGTGCACGATCGTCCGGTACTCGTGACGTCCATCGAGAGCGCGGAGCTGCTCAAGGTCTCCTACAACTGTTTCATCAGCATGAAGATCGTCTATGCCAACACGCTCACGGAGCTGTGCGAGCACACCGGAGCCGACTGCGATGAGGTGACGAGCGGTGCGTCGGGGCAGATGGGTAACCCGGCTGTAGGCTGCGGTGCGCAGCTCCGTATGCCCGCTGAAGGCGTTGTTGTCATCCTGTGCTGCAGCGAGCCCGGCCCGCATCCGGGCAGCGACCACTACGATGATGCGTTCAGCATCGCGTGGCCAGGGGGCGAGATACCGAAACCTGCGCCGCCCGGTGTACTTTCAGAACGCGAGCAGGCGGCCGCACGGCCATCTGGTGCTGTAGCCCTGATACCGGCCGTGCCGGTCGTAGCATTAGCGAGGCATCTGCGCCTCGACCGGGGTAATCCTGGCCAGCCTGCTCCGCAGACGCGCTTGCGCTGCGCCGAAGTCACAGGCGGGCCAGGGCTTCCGGGGGCGGCTAGGCCAGCGGGCTCCACTGCCCGGGCTCGCCGCCCTACATGACGTTGTGGTGCGGGTAGTGATTGCCGGACGGGCTGAAGATCATGAGGTGCAGCTCGCCGGTCTCCAGCACCTGTGCGCTCGACTGCTCGATTGGGTTGACCTGCGCTGTCGCCGACAGGCTGGGCGCGGTGGTGCTTGGCTGGACCGGTGCTGCTCACGATCGTCTACGTGCTGACGTGTCGGATACTCGCCCTGGTCGTCCTCATGTTTCGTGGCGACCGGGCGAAGGATGATGAGCTGCTGGTGCTCCGGCGCGAGAACGCGGTGCTGCGCCGACAGGCCGGCCGGGTGCGGTACGAGCCGGCCGACCGGGTGTGGATCGCCGCGCTGGCACGGCTCGTGCCGCGCAGGCGCTGGGCTGAAGTCTTCCCCGTGTGCCCGGCGACGGTCCTGGCCTGGCACCGCAGGCTGGTCGCGAAGAAGTACGACACGAGCAGGCGGCGCACGCCTAGCCGGCCGCCCGCCGGCCAGGACGGGCGTCAAGCGGTGATGCCGTGCACGTTTTCGCGGTGCCCCGTCCGCACCTGGAAGATCAAAGGTCTTCGTGCCGAACGCCTATCAGCGGGCGGCTGCCATCACGCAACCCGCCGTGCCGATACCGGGGCGCCCGCCAGGGTGACCCGCCCGGGCCCCGGGTCGGCCCGCCGGGCGCGGGCTAGCCTCTCGCCGGCCCCTTCCTGCGCTTCCTGCGCGGATGCTCGATGATCGCGTCCGGGCCGGGGAACACCAGGGCGGTGTGACCGTCGTCGAATCGCACCAGGTAGGGCGGCTCGCCGCCCGCTCCGCGGACCTCGACGATCTCGCCCGTCCGCTCCGGGTGACCCACAATATTGGCGTGCACGTGGAGCCGGTCCCCGACGACTGCCTGCATGCGCCCACCTCCTCGTCCGCATTCACGCACGGCATCTCCGCATTCTCCGCGCTGCCCCGCGCAGCGCAGGACACGCTCAGGTGTACCCAGACTGGCACGGGCATGGATCCACCTCCACGCTGCCGGCTGGCGCCGGCCATGCGGCGCTTGCAACCAGCTATCTTGCGCAGATTCCGCATCCCGTACATCGGCGAACAGTTCCGCGCTG
>DASYXX010000380.1:0-3826 GCA_035934395.1 Streptosporangiaceae bacterium | reverse complement strand
CTGCTCGCTCACGAGCGCCGGGTCAGCGGCCAGACCCTCGCCTGAGCGCCACGCCGGGCCGCCGGCTCCAGACCCGGCACTCCCCCGGTCCGGCGCGGACGTCGCTGTCGCTGGCCTGCGGCATCTCGAGTATCCCGGGGTGTGCCGGTCGCGCGGGCGCGCATCGGCTACGATGCCGACTGGATGTGCATCTGCAAATACTGATGCACGTGCATCGCTTGGCAGAAAGCCGCTAACCCCCGCAGAAAGGACGCCCGTGAACCTGGCACCCCCCAGCGCCCAGGATCCCCGCCTCGCGCACGCCGCCTGGCGCAAGAGCCGCCACAGCAACCCCAGCGGCAATTGCGTCGAGCTCGCCGCACTTCCCGGCGGCACCATAGCCATCCGCAACTCCCGCCACCCCGCCGGGCCCGCCCTCCTCTACCCCCGTGCCGACTTCGCCGCCTTCCTTGCTGGTGCCCGCGACGGCGACTTCGACCACCTCTCCTCCTAATCCCCGGAGGCCGGCCCGGACCCCGCGGTCCGGGCCGGCTGTCCGCTGGCGCCAGGCGGTCAGGCGGCCAGCGCCCCGACCACGCCGTCCACGTAACGCCTGAGCAGGCTCCCGTCAGCATCGTGCGTGGGATTCACCTCGGTCAGGACCAGGCCGGCGAACGCCGGATGCTGCCGGAGCACCCCCAGGCAGGTCACGATCTGCTCGAACAGCACGCCCGAGCCGTAATGCGGGAAGTTGCCGAGCGGCAGGTCACCGGAGTCGATCGCGTCGACGTCGAAATGGACCACGACCGGCCCGCTGGCCGCCGCGACGGCTGATATCGCCCGCGCGGCCGCGGCGGCGGGGTCGGCGACGAACTCCGGCGCCTCCTGGAGGCTCACCCCAGCCCGGGCGAGGTAGCTGCGCGCGGCGTCGTCGGTCTCCCGCGGGTCGGAGCTCACGATGGCCAGCCGGGCCGGCTCCAGCAGCGGCACCGTGCCGCACAGCCCGGTCAGCTCCGGCGCGCCCCGCCCGAGCAGGTGCGAGACCCCCATCGAGTCGAAGATGCCCGAGCCGCCGCTGTCCGGCACGCCCACGTCGGTGTCGCCGTCCACGTACACCAGGCCGACGTCCGGATGACGACGCCGGAACCCCGCGACGACCCCGAGCGTGATCGTGCAGTCGCCGCCCACGACCAGCGGCAGCCGGCCGGCTCCGGCGACGTCGGCGACGGCATCGGCCACCTCCCGCGCCACCCGGGCCACCGCGGTCAGGTTGCGCGCCCCCGGATGGTCGTGGTCGACGGCGAAGGGCGCCCCCGGCAGGTTCCCCATGTCCTGCACGGACTCCCCCGCGGCCGTCAGCCGGTCGGCCAGCCCCGCGCCGCGCAGCGCGTCGGGCGCCCGCTCCTGGCCGGCGTGGTGGGCTCCGGCACTGCTCGGGACCCCGATCATCGCCCAGTCACTCATCTGCCCCTCCGCGCCATCCGTCACCATCATCGCGGTGTTGCTGGTAACGGAACCTTAGATCGAGCGCGGCCTCTTCGCAACCAGCTAACCTAAGATGACGGTGACGCTCTAGAAGCCCATCCTTAACGGACGAGGTGCGTGAGGTCGCCGCATTGGCCAGCGTGGGGAGGCGGAATGCCCAACGACGGACCGCGGGCGTCCCGGCCGCGGCCGGCCGCCGGGCCGCCGCGGATAGGCGCGGCCCCCGGTGAGCTCGAGATCGTGCAGCGCTTCGTGAACACGCTGGACATCGAGGCGGGCGCCGACGAGCTCGACTCGCCCGCGGCCCTGACGACCTGGCTGGTGCGCCACGGCCTCGGCGTCGGCCCTGGGCGCCCGGCGAGCGCTGTCACCGCCGCCGACCTGAGGCGCGCGGTCGCGCTGAGGGAGGCACTGCGCGGGGTGCTCCGCTCTCACGCCTCGGCCGCGCCCGTCGGCCGTGCCCCTGGCGCGGTCGCGGGGGCCGGGGGGGCGGGCAGGGAGCTGCCTGGCATCGCCGCCGCGCTGCGGACCCGGCTCGAGGTCAGCGCTGACGGGCGGGTGGCCGTCGCTCCGGCTGGCTCCGGCACGGACGCGGCGCTGGCCCGCATCCTGCTGATCGTCGCGGAAGCAGGGGGCAACGGAACCTGGTCGCGGCTCAAGGCCTGCAGCGCCGCCGACTGCCAGTGGGCGTTCTACGATCGCTCCCCGACACGGACGGGATGCTGGTGCTCCATGCGCATCTGCGGCTCCCGGTCGAAATCTCGCGCCTACCGCGACCGCGCGGCCGCCCGGACGGGCACCTCCCAGGGCGACGGCCAGGGCTCAGGCGCCGGCGCGCGGCCCGGGCAGCCGCCGCAGGATTTCGCGCACCGTCTCCTTAACCTCGGCCATGTCGGACTTGAGGGTGGCCATGTCGGACTTGAGGGCGGCCATGTCGGACTTGAGGGTGGCCACGTCGGACTTGAGGGTGGCCACGTCGGACTCGAGACCTGAGACCCTGATCTTCAGCTCCGCGACGTCGGCCGTGAGCTCGGCGAGCATGCGCGTGTGGCGGTCCTGGGTCTGCCGCACCTTGGCCAGGTCGGCCCTGAGCGCGCGCTGGCCCTCGGCAAGAGCCTCCGCCTGGCCGGGGCCCGCCCACGTTTCGAGGTTGCCCACCCGCACTTCTAAGGTCCCTAAGCGCTGTTCCAGATGTGTCATGACGACGACCGTAACGCCGCCCGCTGACAGAGTCGCACAGTTGCCTGGCCGGCGTGCGCCGATCAGCGTCGCGCGCCTGGACACAGGAATGTAGCCTCCGACAAAGCCTGTGAACGTCGGCGGCGTGCTGAGCGTCAATCAAGGGAGAAGCGACGATGCGACGGACCGACTCCTGAACCAACTGGACTGGCGCCATGGTTAGCACGCAGCAGCGAGAACTCCATGGCGAGGAAAGAAGAATGAGAATCTGATTCGAATATGATCATAGATCAGGTTCGCAGTAGCTTCGAGGAGCCGAACAGCTTCGTCGGCCGTGAGCGCGAGCTCGACCAGCTGCGCGAGTTCGCGCGGTCGGTGCGCGCCGTGACGCTGTGCGGGTCCGGCGGCATCGGGAAGACCCGGCTGGCCCTCCGGGTCCTGGCCGGGCTGACCGACGAGTTCCCGGACGGGGTGTGGTTCATCGAGCTCGGCGACCTGCGCCGGCCCGAGCTCGTCGTGCCGCGGGTGGCGTCGGTCATCGGCGTCGAGGAGGAACCCGGACGCCCGCTGCTCGACACGCTGGCCGACGCGCTCCGCCCGCGCCGGCTGCTGCTGGCGCTCGACAACTGCGAGCACCGGATCGACTCGTGCGCGCGCCTGTGCCACCGGCTGCTGGCCAGCGCGCCAGGGCTCCGGGTGCTGGCGACCAGCCGCGAGCCGCTGCGGGTCGCCGCCGAGACCGTGTGGCAGGTGCCGCCGCTGACCCTGCCGCAGCCCGGCGCGGCCGAGGCCCCCGAGGAGCTGGGGCGCTACGAGGCCATCCGCCTCTTCTGCGACCGCGCCGCCGCGTCGCAGCCCGGCTTCGCGCTGACCCCGGCCAACCTGCCCGCGGTCGCCGCGCTGTGCCGGTCGCTTGACGGCGTTCCGCTGGCCATCGAGCTCGCGGCCGCCTGGGTCCGGGTGCTGTCCGTGGAGCAGATCCTGGCCCGCCTGGACGACAGGTTCCGGCTGCTCACCAGCGGCGACCGGACCGCGCCGCCCCGCCAGCGCACGCTGCGCGCGGCGATCGACTGGAGCCATGACCTGCTGGCCGAGCGGGAGCAGGTCCTGCTGCGCAGGCTGTCGGTCTTCGCCGGCTGGTCGCTGGAGATGGCGGAGCAGCTCTGCTCCGGTGCTGACCTGC
>DASYXX010000368.1:0-2093 GCA_035934395.1 Streptosporangiaceae bacterium | reverse complement strand
ACCCGGTCATGAGCACATCGAGGGACCAGATCCTGGCCCGGATCCGCTCCGCTAACCGGGCGGGCCGGGCCGCCCCGGCGGACGCCCGGGCCCGTGCCGGAGCCGATGCCGACGCGGCGTACGCGACGCTATCCCGGGAGTACCTGCGGGCCCACCACGACGCCGGGACGCACAACATCACCGGGCTGTTCGCCGAGCGCGCCGCCGACTACCGCGCCGTCGTGGAGCGCGTCCCGGAGCCCGGCCTCGCCGCCGCCGTCTCCCGGGTGCTGTCCGCCCGGACCGCCGCCGCCCCCGGCCCGTTCGTGGTACCAGACGAGTTCCCCGGCGAATGGCTGGCCGAGCTGCCCGCCGAGATCACGCTGGCCCGCGACGAGCCCCCGCTTCCTGCGGCCGAACTCGACCGCCTGAGCGGCGTCGTCACCGGCTGCGCCGTGGCCATCGCCGAGACCGGCACGATCATCCTGGATCACGGCCCCGGCCAGGGCCGCCGCGCGCTCACCCTGGTGCCCGACTTCCACCTGGTCGTCGTCCAGTCTGCTCAGGTCGCCGCCGACCTGGCCGACGCGTTCGCCCGGCTCGACCCTTCCCGCCCGCACACGCTCATCTCCGGCCCCTCGGCCACCAGCGACATCGAACTCATCCGTGTCGAAGGCGTGCACGGCCCCCGCACCCTGCACGTGCTGCTGGCTGGGCCCGGTCAGGCCGACGGCACGATGTAGCCGACGGTCAGCAAGATGTTGGCGTAGAGGCGGTCGTCTCCGGTGGCGACGCAGACCGCGAGGTCGGGGCGCCAGGGCGGGCGCTGACGCGGGCACCGGGTGATCGCTCCCGGCGAACGCTGGGCGGAAATTAAATGGGGCTCTTCTTTCTTGAGTGAGTATGACTCAAGCTTTGGAGGCCATCAATGAGTGAAACGCTCACGCTGCCGGTGCTGCCGCTCGACGACGAGGTGGTGCTGCCGGGGATGGTGGTGCCGCTGGAGACGTCACAGCCGGAAGTTGGCGCCGCGATCGACGCGGCCCGGATGCCGTCCCGGCAGGTTCCCGGCATGCGTTCTGAGGTCAAGGCGCGGGTGCTGCTCGTGCCGCGGCTGGCCGACCGCGGGCTGGCGGGCGTCGGCACGCTCGCCGTGGTCGAGCAGGTCGGGCGGCTGCCCGGCGGGCAGCCCGGCGCGGTGGTGCGCGGCACGGCCCGGGTCAGGATCGGCTCGGGGACCACGGGTCCCGGCGCGGCGCTGTGGGTGGAGGGCACCGTGGTCGAGGAGACCGGCGGCGGCCCGCGAGCCGACGAACTGGCCCAGCAGTACAAGTCCCTGATCACCAGCATGCTGCAGCAGCGCGGCGCCTGGCAGGTCATCGACGCGATTCAGCAGCTCACCGACGCGTCCGCGATCGCGGACCGCGCGGGCTACTCCAGCTACCTCTCGACCGCGCAGAAGTTGCAGCTGCTCGAGACCGCTGACCTGGTCGAGCGCCTGGAGCTTGTGATCGGCTGGACCAAGGAGCAGCTGGCCGAGCTCGAGGTGGCCGAGTCCATCCGCAAGGACGTCTCCGAGGGCATGGAGAAGCAGCAGAAGGAATTCCTGCTCCGCCAGCAGCTCGCGGCCGTCCGCAAGGAACTCGCCGACCTGAACGGCGACGCCGCCACCGAGGAGGACGACTACCGGGCCCGGGTGGAAGCGGCCGACCTGCCGGAGGCGGTCAAGGACGCCGCGCTGAAGGAGGTCGCCAAGCTGGAGCGCACTCCGGACGCCTCGCCCGAGACCGGCTGGATCCGCACCTGGCTGGACACCATCCTCGACATCCCGTGGAACGAGCGGACCGAGGACGCCTACGACATCGCCGACGCCCGGCGCATCCTGGACGAGGACCACACCGGGCTCGATGACGTCAAGGAGCGCATCATCGAGTACCTGGCGGTGCGCAAGCGCCGCGCCGACCGGGGCCTGGGGATAATCGGCGGGCGGCGTTCCGGCGCCGTGCTCGCCCTGGTCGGCCCGCCCGGCGTCGGCAAGACCTCGCTCGGCGAGTCGGTCGCGCGGGCCATGGGCCGCAAGTTCGTCCGGGTCTCCCTGGGCGGCGTGCGGGACG
>DASYXX010000355.1:0-8935 GCA_035934395.1 Streptosporangiaceae bacterium | reverse complement strand
CGCGCCGGCCGGCCTGGCCCCGGGCAGGCGGGCACCGGGCGATCTGGCATCGGGCGACCTGGCCCAGGGCCCGCGCGTGCCGCCCGGGCTGAGCGGGACGCGGGCCAGGACCGCCGCCGCGAAGGCGGCACCGGCGGTGCCCGCCGGCGCACCGGCCGAGGCCTCCGACGACCTGCCCGCCTGGGCCGCGAAAGGCGCCGAGAAGCTGCTGGCCGTAACCTGCTGGCTCGATCCCGGCGAGCGGGGCAACCCGTTCACCGCCACGGTCTACTTCTCCGGCAAACGGACCGAGGTGTCCGGTAAGCCCAAGCCGGGCGACAGTTTCTCGCAGGCGGAGACCGTCGAGGGCATCGTGCCGGGAAGCGGGCCGGTCGCGATCACCGCGGAGGTCCGCGGTGTCAACCCGGGCGACTGGACGGTCACGGCCCGGCCGGTCGCGAGGCCCGGCGGCAGCCCGGCTCGGCCCTACCCGCCGCCCGGCGCGAACGGGGGCAGCGCGCTCCGCGTGCCGTTTCCGCGTCGGGTGGCGATCCCGGCATCCCCGTCGGCGACGGCCCGCACCGCCATGCTGCCGTTCACGAAGGTGCCGGGGGTCATCCGGTTCGCATACGCGACCCTGGTTTCCCTCGGCGTGCTGTTCGGCCTGGGCCTGGAAACACTGCTGCTCACCGCCCACCATTACTCGGCGGTGCGCCCGATCTTGCTGTCGGTCGCCGCGGTGGCGGGGGGTGTGGTCGGCGCGAAGCTCTGGTACATCGGGGTACACCGCGGCCGGAAGTTCGACGGCTGGTGCATCCAGGGCTTCGTGGCCGGTGCCGCGGTCGTCGCGGGCGTGGCGGCGTACGTGGGCGCCGGCGTCCCGGCCGGGGTGTTCCTGAGCGCGACCACGCCCGCCCTGCTGCTCGGGATTGGCATCGGCCGACCCGGCTGCTTCTGGGCGGGGTGCTGCACCGGCCGGCCCACCACGTCGCGCTGGGGAATCTGGTCATCGGACCGCCGGGTCGGGTGCCGACGAGAGCCTGCGCAGCTCATCGAGGCGGTGGCGGCGCTGGTCATCGGGCTGGCGGTGCTGGCCGTCGTGCTCACCGCCGGGCTGCAGCGCAGCGGTCCCTTGGCCGTCGCCGGGCTCGCCGCCTACACGCTGAGCAGGCAGTTCGCCCTCGGGCTCCGGTCCGAGCCACGGCGGTACCGGCACGGGCGCCAGGTGGTCGCGGCGGCCGCGGTCATCGTGCTGATCGCGAGCCTGGCCCTGCTCGCTCGCGGCTAGCTGAGACGCGCCGTAGCCGGGCTCCCCCCGCGTCTTGGTCCGCGCGGGGGGACGGACTGCCCGCCGAGGCCGCCGGCCAAACGGCGTGATCCAATCAGCCGCCAATTCGCGAGCGGTCCGGCGCCGAATAACCATTGCAGCCTTGTACCTCCGCACGGAAAAGGAGAAGCAGTGCGCTTTCTAACACAGAAGACGCCGGGCTCTGTGGTGCTCGGGCTCGCGGCCACGGCCGCGGCCCTGGCGGTCCCGGTAGCTCTGGCCGTCCCGGCGTCAGCGTCCAGCCTGGACCATTCGTCGGCGGTGACCGGCCACGTCTACGTCAATGACAACACGACCGGGACGAACACCATCGCGGCGTTCGACCGTCACGCGGATGGGACGCTGACCCCCGAAGCCGGGTCCCCGTTCGCCGCCGGGGGCGCCGGAACCGGGTCGGGGCTCGCGTCGCAGGACGCGCTGCAGATCTCGCCGGACGGCCGGTTCCTGATCGCCGTCGACGTCGGCAGCAACCAGGTCTCGGTGCTTCGCATCCGCGACGACGGCTCGCTCCGGCTGGTGCCGGGGGGCGTGGTGTCGTCCGGCGGGGTGCAGCCCGTCAGCGTCGCGGTCCACGACGAGCTGGTGTACGTAGCCAACGCGGGCAAGGGCGGCAGCGACTACACCGGCTTCCGGCTCCGCCACGACGGCCGCCTCGAGCCGATAGCCGGCTCGACCGTCGCCCTGCCCGACGGTTCCCAGCCGGGTGACGTGCTGTTCAACGCCGATGGCACCAAGCTGGCGGGAGCCCGCATCGGCACGTCGCTGATCGACAGCTTCACCGTCGGCGATGACGGCCGCCTGACCGCCGCCCCGGGATCTCCGTTCCCGGGTCAGGGCCTCGGCCCGTTCGGCAGCGAGTTCCGCCCGACGAACCCGGATCAGCTGTTCGTGTCCAACGCCCACAATGGCGCCAACGGCGGCACGGTCTCGGCGTTCCGTGACGCCGCCAACGGGACGCTGACGTCGATCGGGTCCTCCCCCTTCGCGGACCTGCAGACGGCTCCGTGCTGGGTGGAGATCACCCACGACGGCCGGTTCCTGTTCACCACCAACACCGGATCCGGCTCGATCTCCCGCTACCGGATCGCCCGTAATGGCGCGCTGACGCTGCTGGGCAGCACCCTGGCCCGCGGCGGCGCTGCCACCGGGGTGACCGACGAGCGGCTGAGCCCCGACGGCCGCTTCCTGTTCGTCGTGGAGAGCGGGACCCGCGCCGTCGGCGTGTTCGCCGTCGACCGCGGCGACCTGACCGAGCTGGCCAGCTCTCCAGTCGCGCTGCCCGCCGGCGCGGCGCCCTCGGGCATCATCGCCAGCTAGGGTCCGCCGCCGGGGCCGGGCGCTAAGCGCCCGGCCCCGGCGCGAGCGACCTGGCCGCGCGAGTAGATCGCGGCGAGCTGCTCGTCCACCCATCGGTGCACGTCATAGGTGCGGACGCGCCGGGCCATCGCGGCGATCGCGGCGCGCCCGGCGCTGGGCGGCAGCCCGATGGCGTGCTCGACACGCTGGGAGAGGCCCTCGACGTCGAAGGGATTGCACATGACGGCCTCACGAAGCTCGGCGGCGGCGCCGGTGAACTCGCTCAGCACGAGTTTCCCGCTGCCATGGCGGGCCTGCTGGACGGTGACGTACTCCTTGGCGACGAGGTTCATGCCGTCGATCAGCGGCGTGACCACCAGGGCGTCCGCGACCGCGTAGTACGCAGCGAGCTGCTGCTGGGGCAGCCCGCGGTACAGGTAGTGGACCGGGACGTTCTGGCCGGGCTCGGTGAACCGGCCGTTGATCCTCCCGACGTGCCGTTCCACGTCGGCCCGCAGGCTGCGGTATTCCCGCACGTCGTCCCGGCTGGGCACGGCTACCTGCAGGAACGCGGTGCTGCCGCGCAGCTGGTCGCGGCGCTCGAGGAGCATCTCGTAAGCGAGCAGCCGCTCGACGATGCCCTTGGTGTAGTCGAGCCGGTCGACGCCGAGCAGCAGCGTCCGGCCCTTGAACTGCCGCCCCAGCTCCTCGATCTCGCGGTCGGTCTCCGGCCCCGTGGCATGCCTGGTGAACTCCGTCACGTCGATCGAGATCGGCGCCGCGGTCGTGGTCACCGTCCGCCCGTCGGGCAGGTCGACGCATCGCCGGCGTACCGTGACCCCGGAATCGGCCAGCAGCCGCTCGCAGGCGCGCAGGAAGTTCCTGCGGTACAGCTCGGTGTGGAACGACACGACATCCGCGCCGAGCAGGCCGAGCAGGATTTCCCTGCGCCACGGGAGCCGCGCGTAGATATCGGGCGACGGCCACGGCACGTGCAGGAAGAACCCGACCGGCTGGCCGGCCCTATGCTGCCGGATCAGGTCCGGGACCAGCATGAGGTGGTAGTCGTGAACCCACGCCAGCGCGCTGGGGTTCTCGCCCAGCTCGGCCAGGGCCGCGTTCGCGAAGGCGCCGTTGACCTGCCGGTAGGAGTCCCACCAGGAGCGCTCGAAACGCGGCTTCTCGATCGCGTCGTGCAGCAGCGGCCAGAGGGTCGCGTTGGCGAAGCCGTGGTAGTAGTCGCGCACCTGTGACGCGGACAGGCCGACCGGTCGCAGCTGTGCGCTGAAATCGGGCAAGGTCCGCGGAATGCCCTTGGTGCCGCCATCCCATCCCACCCAGGCCCCGCTGCGGCTGGTCATCACCGGCCGCAGCGCGGTCACCAGCCCGCCCGGCGAGAGCTGCCACCCGCCGTCGCTGAGCTGCATCGGCAGCCGGTTGGCCACGGCCACCACCGGCGGCGTGCCATGATCCACCTCAGGCACATGCCCGTCTACTGGTCAGTAATACCTGGACCCCGCAAGTTTCTGGGCGCGGGGCCTGGCCCGGAGGGAGACTGGAATGCCCGATCTCGAGCTGGTGGATGTCGCGCTGGGACGGTCTCCCGCCGACCTGGTCATCCGTGGCGGCAGCCTGGTCAACGTCTTCACCGAGGAGATCTACCCGGCTGACGTCGCGGTGTCCGGATCGAAGATAGCGGCGGTGGGCGACGTCTCCGGCCAGGCCGGGCCCGATACGCGGGTCGTGGACGCGTCGGGCTCGTTCCTGGTCCCCGGGCTCATCGACGGTCACCTGCACGTCGAGTGCAGCAAGCTCTCGCTGACGATGTTCGCGCAGGCCGTCGTCCCGCTGGGCACCACGAGCATCGTCTCGGGCCTCGACCAGATCTTCGTCGTGGCCGGGCTGGCGGGGGTCAGGGAGTTCCTCGACGAGGCCGCCCTCGGGCCGCTCGGGGTGTTCTGGGGCGCCCCGTCGAAGCTGCCCTACACGTACCCCGAGTCGACGGTCGGGCACACGTTCGGGCCCGCGGAGCACGCCGAGGCCCAGGGCTGGCCGGAGTGCGTCGGCGTGTGGGAGACCGTTCAGGAGTTCGTGTTCGAGCGCGACCCGAAGGTCATGGACGCCATGGACCTGGCCGCGCGCCGCCGGCTTCCGGTCCTGTCGTGCGCGCCGCTGGCCGAGGGCGCGAAGATCGCGGCGCTGGCCTGCGCGGGGTTCCGGGCTGATCACGAGTGCTACTCGGCCGAGGAAACGCTGGCCAAGCTGCGCAACGGCATGTACGCGATGATCCGCGAGTCCTCGGTGGCCCATTTCCTGACCGAGAACCTCCGCGTGATCACCGAGCTCGGGGCGAAGGCCGACCGGATAGCGTTCTGCACCGACGACGTGACGGCCACCGACGTCCTGTCCCGCGGGCACCTCGACCACCTGGTGCGGATGGCGATCACGCAGGGCCTGGAGCCGATGCGCGCGATCCAGATGGCCACCATCAACTGCGCGCAGATCTACCGGATCGACCACCTCGTGGGCTCGATCTCCCCCGGCCGGGTGGCCGACATCCTGCTGGTCGACGACCTGCGGGCGTTCCGGGTCCGGCAGGTGGTGGCCAAGGGCGCGCTCGTGGCCTCGGGCGGCCAGATGACGGTGCCCGCGCGCCCGCCAGCCCGCAGCCCCGGGCTGCTGCACACGGTGTCGGTTGCGCCGGTCGGGCCCGCCGACCTGCAGGTGCGCACCGACCGCCGGGCCGCCCGGGCGCGGGTCCTGTCCATGACGATGTCCGAGGAGGTGCCGTTCGTCCGCAAGCGGCGTGACGTCGAGCTCGACGTGCGGGACGGGGTGGTGCTGCCCGACGTCGGCCGCGACGTGCTGTACGTGACGGTGGTCGAGCGCTACGGCAAGTCCGCGCACCGCCCGGTCGCCTTCGTCTCGGGCTTCGGCCTGCGGGCGGGCGCAATGGCCTCCTCCGCCTCTCCCGACGACAACAACATCCTGTGCGTCGGAACCAACCCGGCGGACATGGCCGCGGCCGTCAACCATCTCGCCGCCGAGGGGGGCGGGCAGGTCGTGGTGCGCGACGGCGAGGTGCTCGCGTTCCTGGCCCTGCCCATCGGCGGCATCGTCGCCGACCTCCACCCGCGGGAGATGGCGCGCATGGAGGCCGGTCTCGACGACGCGGCCCGCGGCCTCGGCTGCCGGCTGCCCTCGCCGTTCATGTACCTGATCTTCCTGTCGATCACCGCGATCCCGGACTACGCGATCACCGACCTCGGGCTCATCGACTGCGTCAGCCTGCAGGCGATCAGCCCGCTGCTGTGACCTGACCGTCCACCCGCCGCAGCCGGCCCTCGCCGACGAGCTCGTCGACGAGCGTCCCGGTCCAGTACCGCGGCCAGGAGAACCACCGCCGCAGCTCTGCCTCGGGCGCGACGACCGCCGCGCCGACGCTCGCCACCAGGAGGTCCCGGAGCGCCCGGGCGGGGTCTGCGCCGGCCTCGCCGGGGCGCCGATGAACCTGATCCCACCGCGCGAGCTCGCTGGTGTGGAGGTGACCCTGGCCGGTGGTGACCTCGAGCGAGCGCGAGACGATCGCGCCGCACCGTTCCAGCGGGGCGCGCAGCGACTTCAGCCCCTGCCGCGTGAGCCCGAGCTCCGTGCAAAGGTCGTCGACGATGGACGGCCCCGCGTCAGCGAGGTGGTCGAGCAGCCGGGCGCAGGCCTGGTCGGCGGCGCGCATCCGCTCGATCTCCGCGCGGCAGATCGGGTCGATCAGGCGCGCCACCTCGTCGGTCACCAGCAGGTTCTTGCCGCCGTGGATCGCGAGGACCAGGTAGCCGCGCTCGCCGAGCTCGCCGAACCACGGCCATTTCGTCGCCGGCCAGGTGGCGAACCCGCGGCCGCCAGGCTGGTACGCATCCTCGTGGCACGCCTCGTACAAGCTCGGCAGCGCGCAGTCGGGCGTGCGCGTCAGCAGCCCGCGGTCGCTCAGGAACGCGTCCGCCTCCGCGAGCGACGCCAGCGCCCGGTCGGCCGTCAGGCGGCACTCGAACGCCCGCCGCTCCCGCAGCTCGGCCAGCGTCTCCACGCTGCCATTCTCCCCGGTTAGCACCTGACAGCGCGCCAGGGAAATTGCGCCGGCGGCCCCTGCCCTTGGGTCAGAGCTCGTCCAGCTCGAACACCATGCTGTGCACGCCAGGGCACAGCCTGGCCAGGTTGTCTTCCACGTCCCGTGCGGTCTCCTGCCCCAGCGCGGACGCGAAGTCGCGCCGCAGCGACTCCATGTCATCCCAGTCGAGCTCGGCGACGAGATGGAAGGGCTCGGGGCCGCGGATCGGGGCCCCGTTGCGGCTCACGCTGTAGTGCCGCAGTCCCGGCAGTTGCCTGGCCAGCGGCACATGGACGTCGAAGTAGTGGCGGTCGAACGCGGCCGCGTCGGTGGGCCGCGGGTACACAACGAGGAACCGGGCGACGACAGCGTGATCATCCAGCTCCAGCAGGCACGGGCGGCACCGTAACGGGTCGAGCGGGCACCAGCGCGCGGCTGACCGCCCGCGGTGCCTCCCGCCGTCCAGACCACCGTGTTCCGCGCGACCGCGCTGATCCCCGGCGTCAACTGTCGGCAAGGCCGCGGACGCGCTCGGGCGGGCCGCCCTGGCGGTCTCCGGCGCCGGGCTGGCCGGGGTCTTTGGCGCGGCCGCCCGGTGCACCTGGCGGCCGCGCCCTTATCGTGCCGTTATGAATCGTGGTTTTCATTCATCGCCTGACCGGCGGCTCCGGCGAGCGCTGGGAGCCTTGATCGGATGAACGTCACCATGGACACGAGCCGGGATCTGACGCTGGAGTCCTTCCGCCAGATCAGCCGAGATGGTGCGTCCTGCGTCTTGAGCGAGGCCGCTCTCGATCGTGTTGCGCGGCGCCGCGAGGAGTTCCTGGCGTTCGTGCGGCACAACGAGGAACGTCTGCTGTACGGCATTACGACCAAGCATCATGTGGGCGCAAAGACCCTGCTCGACGCCGCGAGCCGGGACGAGTTCGCCCGGCGGCTGCCGCCAACCCCGGCCGGGTTCGGTGAGCCGCTCCCCGAGCGGCTGACCCGCGGGGTCGTTGCGTGCCGGCTGGCCGACGTGCTCAATGGCACAGCCCCCCTGCGCGTCGGCACGGTCCGGCGGCTGACCGCCCTGCTCGACGGGCCGCTGCCGGAGGTTCCTCGGCACGGGCATGGTGAGGGAGGCGACATTACCGCGCTCGCGCACCTGTTTCGCCCGGCCTTCGAGGGAACCCTCGAGCTTGGCGAGGGAATGGCGCTGATCAACGGGTCCCCCGCGGGGACCGCCGCCCTGGCCGACGCCGTCATTGACGGCCGCCACCGCGTCGGCCAGGTTGAGCGCGCGCTGGCGCTGGCTGCGATCGCCGCGCGGGTCCCGGCCGATCATTACGCAGCACCGCTGGAGCGCGTGTGGGGTGACCCGTTCCAGGCCAGGGCACTGTCCTCGATGCGCGCCCTGATCGAAGGCGCGGGCGGCTACGAGCAACTCCCGCACCAGGCCGCGGCGTCCTTCCGCACCTCGCCACGCGTCGTCGGCTGGCTTCGCCGGGCCCAGGCCCAGGCCGAGGACGCCGCATCCGTCGCGCTGTGCGCGTCGTCAGATAACCCGGCCTTCGTGGGGCCTGACGACGCCCATCCCTACGGCTCGGTCCTGTCGAACGGCGGTTTCAACAGCGCGCTCGCCGCGCCGACGCTGGATGCGCTGACTCGCTCGTGGGCTGACATGTGCCAGCTCGTCACGGCCCAGGTCAACCGGCTGGTTGAAGACCCAGCCGGCCTGCCCGGCTCGGAGCCGGAGTCTCAGGTCGGCCTGTTCTTCTTCGCGTCCGCGGGCCTGGCGGAAGAGGCTCGCGCATCGGCGACGGCGACATTGATGGGAGTGGGCACCGGCCAGAGTGACACCTCCACCCACGACCTGCTCGCCTGGCACAAGGCGATGCAAGCAGGGCACGCCCTCGACCGCAACCTGGCTCTCCTCCTCGTGGTAGCCGCGCATACCATCGCCCGCTCCGGCCGTTCCATGCCCGTGGGCGTCCTCGGCTCGCTGACCACTGACGTTCTGGAAGTGTTCCCCGTCGGGATCGCACCCCTCGATTACAGCCACGCGCTGGCCCGGGTCGCACGGATCGTGAGCCCCTAGGGCGCAGGCCTTCGCCGCCCGAGACGCCGGCACCCGCCGGCGACGTGATCAGGCGGACGAGGGTCAGCGAGCCTGGAGATGCCTCAAGAGCGCCCCGGAGGCGCGCCGGAAACACAGCGAGGCGGAGTCACGGCCGGGATGACCCGGGCGC
>DASYXX010000345.1:0-4294 GCA_035934395.1 Streptosporangiaceae bacterium | reverse complement strand
GGGCGCGGCGCCCGCGGCGGGCGCGGTGCGGGCGGGCGCCGCGCCGACGGGGCTGGCCGCGCCGGTCGTGCGGGTCAACCAGGTCGGGTACCCGCCGCGGGGCGCGAAGGTGGCCTTCGCCATGCTGCCCCGGGCGGTGCGCAGCGTGAGCTTCACGGTCATCGGCCGCCGCGGCGTGGTCTACCGGGGCCGCTCGGCCGATGACGTCGGGCGGTGGAACGTCCGTTACCGGGCGGTGTACGAGCTCGACTTCTCGGCGCTGAGGCGCCCGGGACGTTACGAGATCAGGATCTGCGGGGTGCCGTCGGCCGTGTCCCCGGCATTCCGGATCGCCGCGGCGCCGGCGCTCTACCGCGGCCTGGTGGCCAACGCCGTCCGGTACTTCACGTCGGAGCGGGACGGCGGTGACGTCGTTTCGTCGGTCCTGGACCGCCAGCCGGCGAACCTCACCGACCGGCGCGCCTACGTCTTCGCCGACCCCCGGTACGACAGCAACGACAACCTGCTCGGCAGGTTCATCCGGACCGGCGGCCCGGTCGACGTCTCCGGAGGGTGGTTCGACGCCGGCGGCGGCTACGAGAAGTTCGGCTACACGGTCAGCTACGTCGACGGGCTGATGCTGATGGCGGCGCGCGACTTCCCCGGGCGGCTCGCCGCGCTCGGGCCCGAGGCCAGCTTCGGCCTCCGCTGGCTGCGCAAGCTATGGAACCCGCGGCGCAAGGTGCTGTACATCCAGGTGGGCATCGGCAACGGCAACGCCAGCAACACGATCCAGGGCGACTACAACTTCTGGTTCCTGCCGCAGCAGGAGGACCGCCTGAACGTCAGCCGTGGCGGCAACCCGGGCCCCAGCGCTTACTACGTCAAGTACCGGCCGGTGTTCCCGGCCGCGGCGCCCGGCCGGCCGATCAGCCCGGACCTGGCCGGGCGGTTCGCCGCCGACTTCGGCCTCGGCGCTCAGCTCGCCGCGCGGACCGGCCGTCCCGGTGCCAGGCGCCTGCTGTCGCTGGCGCGCGGGATCTACGCGATGGCGAAGACCAGCCACGTCGGCCAGATCGTCACCACGTTCCCGCACGACTACTACCCGGGCACCGAGTGGAAGAGCGACATGCTCTGGGGCGCGGCGGAGATCGCGCTCGCCGACGAGGCGCTCGGCGCCGGGCGGGGGCGGCTTCGCGGCGACCTGCAGGTCGCGGCCCGCTGGGCGAGGGCTTACCTCGCCCAGGGTCACCCGGCCGGCGGGGACACCCTCAACCTGTACGACAACGGGGCGGTCGGCGAGGCCGAGCTGCTCCAGGCGATGCGGCACGCGCCGTTCCCGCCGGTCATCGCCCCCGGGGCGCTGCTGAGCGACCTCGCGGCGCAGCTTCGGGTCGGCCAGCTCGCGGCCCGGGGCGATCCGTTCCAGCTGGGCAGCGCCCTGGGCTCGAGCGACGCGACGCCGCACGCGTTCGGCCTGTACGTCACCAACGCGCTGTACCGGCGTTACGGCGGCTCGGCCGCCTATCAGGCGTTCGCGGAGCAGCAGCTGAACTTCGCCCTCGGCGCCAACGGCTGGGGCAGCTCGTTCGTCGTCGGGGCGGGCAGCACGTTCCCGCACTGCATGCAGAGCGAGATCGCGAACCTGGCCGGCTCCCTGAACGGGCGCGGGGACATCCAGCTCGGGGCCACCGTCGACGGGCCCAGCAACCCGTCCAACTTCGTCGGCCTGGGCACGGTCAGCGGGATGCGGGCCTGCCGGGCGGGCCACTTCGCGCCGTTCGACACCGCCGGCGCCGGCTACGAGGACAACGTGGTCAGCTGGCCCTCGGTCGAGCCCGCCGCCGACTACGCGGCGATCTCGCTGCTCGCGTTCGCGCTCGGAACCGCCTGACGGCTGGCCTGGCCGGCCGGCTCAGCTGCCGCGCGAGGCCGAGTCGTGCAGCCGGGCCGCGCGCAATTCGAGATAGCGCCGCTCGGGAACGCTCGCCGTCATCGTCGCCGCCCGCAGATAGCAGCGCCGGGCGGCGACGGTGTCGCCGGCCTGCTCGAGCAGGTGGGCGCGCACCGCTTCGAGGCGGTGGGTGTGGGCCATCCGGTCGTCGGCATCGAGGGTGCCGAGCAGGGCGAGCCCGGCCCGGGGTCCGTGGACGCAGGCGACGGCGACGGCGCGGCTGAGCGTGACGACCGGCCCGGGGGCGACACTGGTGAGGACGTCGTAGAGCGCGAGGATCTGCGGCCAGTCGGTGGCCTCGGCGGTGGGGGCCTCGTCGTGCAGCGCGGCGATCGCGGCCTGGATCTGGTACGGGCCGACGGGGCCGGCGCCGAGTGTGCGGGCGAGGATGGCCTGTCCTTCGGCGATGGCGGCGGGGTCCCACAGCTCTCGGTGCTGGTCGGCGAGGGGCACGATCCGCCCCTCGGCGTCGGCGCGGGCGGCTCGGCGGGCATCGGTGAGCAGCATCAGCGCGAGCAGCCCGGCGACCTCGACCTCGTCGGGTAGCAGGCGGTGCAGCAGCCGGGTGAGCCGGATGGCCTCGGCGGTCAGGTCCGTGCGCAGCAGCGCCGGACCCGAACTGGTCGTGTACCCCTCGTTGAAGATGAGGTAGAGCACGTGCAAGACAACGCCAAGCCGCTCGGTCCGCTGCGGCTGGTCCGGAAGCTCGAACCGGGCTCCGGCGTCGCGTACGGCTTGCTTGGCCCTGACGATGCGCTTGGCGATGGTGGCCTCGGGGACCAGGAACGCGGCCGCGATCTGCGGGTTGCGCAGGCCGCCGACCGCCCGCAACGTGAGGGCGATCTGCGACGGTTGCGACAGCGCGGGGTGGCAGCACAGGAACAGCAGCGTGAGCCTGTCGTCTTCGTCGGCAGCGAGGTCGGCGTCGAGGCCAGCGTCGAGGACGCCGGCGTGGTCGGTGGCCGGCGAGCGGTCGGTAGGGTCGAGCGCCGCGGCGGCTTCGCGGCGGCGCCGTGCGCTGTCGGCCCGCCAGGAATCGACCAGCGCCCGGCTGGCCACGGTCAGCAGCCACGACCGCGGCCTTTCCGGCACTCCTTCGCCCGGCCACTGAACCGTCGCCGCGAGCAGGGCCTCCTGCACGGCGTCCTCACACGCGTCGAACTGGCCGTGCCGGCGGACCAGCACCCCGAGGACCTGCGGCGCCAGCTCGCGCAGCAGGTCCTCGATCCGGTGCTGGCCAGTCACGGTGCCGGGCTGTGCGAACCGGTCACGGCTGCGCCGAGTGGTCCATTATCCGCCGGACCTCCATCGGGTACTCGGTGTAGGCGACGACCTGAGAGGCGATCTCAACCGCCCGCTCCTCGTCCACCTCGAGGATCCAGTAGCCCGCCAGGGACTCCTTGACCTCGGCGAACGGCCCGTCGGTCGGCACCGGGGCGCCGCCAGCGAAGCGGACGGTCTTGGCCTGGCTGGGATCTGCGAGCGCGTCGCTGGCCACACATTCGCCAGATTCCTTCAACTCGGTGTCCAGCTTCATCAGCAGCTCGTGCATGCCGGCGATCCACTCCGGCGAGCGGCTCTGCGTGGCGGCGCCGAGACCGCCGAACATCATGATCATATATTTCATGGCGCGTCCTTCCGTAGGGGAGCCCGTGCGGGCGCTCGGCCTCTGGTCGGAGCGGCCATGCGGTTCGGGACATCCCTAACAGGATTTTTCTTCCCCCGGCCTGCTGCGGCACGCGCGGGCCGCGATGAGCACTCGGCCGGCCGTGATGAAATAACTCAGTGAAGGTCAGAATCGGAATCTCGCTGGGATCCGCGGGCGTTCCCGGAGAGTTCAGCGCCGCCGTCGATGAACTGGAGCGGGCCGGCGTCGACTCGCTGTGGCTGCCGGAGATGGTGTACGGGCCGCTGGTCGATCCGTTCATCGGCATGGCGCACGCGCTGTCCAGAACCACGAAGCTCAAGGTCGGCACCGGGGTGTCGGTGCTGCCGGGGCGTCATCCCGTCCTGGTCGCCAAGCAGCTCGCCTCGCTGGCCGGCCTCGCGCCGGGCCGGGTGCTGCCGGTATTCGGCCTGCGGCCCGCCCGGCGGAACGAGCGCGACCTGTTCCCCGTCGCCGCGGGTCAGCGCGCGGCGGTGTTCGACGAATCCCTGCAGCTGCTGCGGCTGCTGCTGCGCCAGGACACCGTGTCCTTCGCCGGCGCGTTCTTCACGGTCGAGGGCGCGAGCGTCGGGCCGCTGCCCGCCAAGCCGCTGGACATCTGGCTGGGCGGCACCGCTCCCGGGGCGCTGCAGCGCATCGGCCGGCTCGCCGACGGCTGGCTGGCCAGCTTCATCACCCCTCGGGAGGCCGGCGCG
>DASYXX010000331.1:0-4257 GCA_035934395.1 Streptosporangiaceae bacterium | reverse complement strand
GGCGCCGGCGACCAGCCTGGTCCTGCCGGGCCTGCCCGGGGCGGTCGGGCCGCGCCAGCTCTACATCGCGGGGCCCGGCGGTGACAATGCTCAGGTCAAGGTCACCGCGGTGACCCCGAGGGGCTCGTACCAGCCGACCGGCGGCAGCGGGATCAACCTTCCCGGCGGGTCGGCGGTCGCGGTCGCGCTGCCCTCGCTCGGCGGGATCGCGGCCGCGATCCAGATCTCATCCAACGTGCCCGTGACCGCCTCCATTGCGGTTTCCGGCGGGCCGGCCGGAGCTCCCGGCGCGTTCACCGCCGCCGCCGGCGCGGTGCAGGAGCAGGGCGTGATCGCCGGCGACCCAGGTGGTCCCGGCAGCGGGTCCGTGCTGGTCCTGTCCGCACCCCAGGGCGCGGCCCAGGTCCGCGTCACCGAGCTGCCCACCGGCACCGGCCCGGCCCCGGTCGCGCCCCGCGTGGTGCAGGTGGCCGCCGGGCACACCGTGGTTGTCACGCTTTCCCCGCCGCGCGCGTTCGGCCGGGGGTTCGCGTTCGCCGTCGTGATCACGCCGCTGGCGGGCTCGGGCCCCGTCTACGCCGGGCGCGTTACCAGCGCCGACGGCGTGGTGCGCTCGATACTCCCCGTGTCAAGCGCGCTGACCTGGGTTCCGCTTCCGCCGGTGCGCAGCGCGCTGACCGCCGCGCTGCCCTGACGGTGCTGCCCGGGCGACGACGCCCCTTCCCCCCACCGCAGAGCAAGCTCCGCGAGCCAGGTGCTCAGTCCTCGTCCGGGTAGGTCGGGTCGACTGCCTGGGGGTCAACGCCGAGCAGCCGCGCGAACTCCTCGATGACCACGTCGAGCACCAGCTCGCTGAGGTCCTCCTCGTCGTCGGCGCGGGCCAGCAGCGGACGCCGGTAGAGCACGATGCGGGCCGGCCTGGCCGGCCGCCGCGGGTCACCAGCGCCCGCCGAGCCCGGGTCGAGCCGGGCCAGCGGCACGGGCTCCGGGTCGTCGTCGGGCGGATCGGCGGCCGGGATCTCCTCGACGGCGAACTCGACACCGGCCAGCTCGGCCTCCCACCGCGGCTCCAGCTGCGCAACGGCCTCGAGCACCAGGTCGTCAAAGCGCTGCGCGCGGCTGCGGTAGAGCGGGACCTCGGGCGGGGTGAGCGAGCCGCGCAGACCCCGGCCGTGCGAGTCTCGGCGCCTGATCCGCGCCCGCGGGCCCCGAGGGGGCCGGCTACCGCCATCATTCACAGTCACTGAGCGTATCTGGGCGGACGACTCCCGGGACAGACGCACCGAGACACGATCGCGCAGAGTGCCCCGGGTGATGGCGTTACTGCCCGCAGATCGATACCGTCAGCCGTTGTGAGCGATGTATGCGAGCCTGCCTCCCGCAGACGGCATCGCCCGCCCTGCGCGCGGTCGTGAGGAGGCGGCCCGTTGAGTTCTCGTCGCTGCAGTCGGCCCGCGTGCAAGCGGGCCGCGGTGCACACGCTCACCTACGTCTACCGCGACTCCACGGCGGTCCTCGGCCCGCTGGCCGCCTACGTCGAGCCGCACTGCTACGACCTTTGCGCCGCCCACGCCGACCGGATGACCGTGCCGCGTGGCTGGGAGGTGGTCCGGCTCCCGGATGGCCCGGCCGAGGAGCAGGAGGATGACCTGGAGGCGCTGGCCAACGCGGTCATGGAGGCGTCGACGCCGCGCGTGGTCGGCGAGCCGGTGGGGCAGGGCGTCGAGGTAGGGCGGCGGGGCCACCTCAGGGTCTTGCGATCCTCGCCGACGGATACCGGGCGGCTCAGCTAGAGCGCCGGGCCGGCCGGCCGGGTCTGGCGTCGTGCTGCCGCGAGGCGCAACAGGATGCCTGCCGTGACAACCACGGCGCCAGAGAGCAGCTCCGGCAGGCTGACGCGGCGCGGCTCGTCTCGCGCCCCATCCAGCCACCGCATGGGTAGGCCGCGCCCGGTAGGCTCGTGTCCCTCTATGGCGGCCGGACCTCGCGGCCCGTGGGCAGAGCGTGGGGAGGGTGGAGGGTTGGGAGGGTGGGGTAAAGACCGTGGCCGAGTACGCGAAGATCTTCAAGGCCTATGACATCCGCGGAACGGTGCCCGACGAGCTCGATGAGGGCGTGGCCGAGTCCGTCGGAGCGGCGTTCGTGCGGCTGACCGGGGCCTCCGCCGTGGTGACCGTGCACGACATGCGCACGTCGTCTCCGCTGCTCGCCGACGCTTTCGGGCACGGGGCGGCGGGCCAGGGAGCTGATGTGGTGTCGGGCGGGCTGGGTTCGACCGACATGCTCTACTACGCCAGCGGGAGCCTCGGCATCCCGGGCGCGATGATCACCGCGAGCCATAACCCGGCCAAGTACAACGGGATCAAGCTCTGCCGGGAGGGCGCGCGGCCGGTCGGCGCGGCGACCGGGCTCACCGAGCTGCGCGCGATGGCCGAGCGCGGGATCCCCGCGGCCGATGGCACGCGGGGCACGCGAGATCTCTCCGCTGTCGGCAGCATCGCCCCGCGCGATCTGCTGTCCGGATACGCCGCGCACCTCAAGACGCTGGTGGACCTGTCCGGCATCCGCCCGCTGAAGGTGGCGGTGGACGCGGGGAACGGCATGGCGGGGCATACCGTGCCGAAGGTGTTCGAAGGGCTGCCGATCGAGCTCGTGCCGCTGTACTTCGAGCTCGACGGCACGTTCCCGAACCACGAGGCGAACCCCATCGACCCGAAGAACCTCGTTGACCTGCAGGGGGCGGTGGTCAGCTCGCGGGCGGACGTCGGCCTCGCGTTCGACGGCGACGCCGACCGCTGCTTCGTCGTTGACGAGCGGGGCGAGACCGTCTCGCCCTCCGTGCTGACCGCGCTGATCGCGGTCCGCGAGCTGGCCAGCGAGCCGGGCGCGACGGTCATCCACAACCTGATCACGTCGCGGGCCGTCCCCGAGATCGTCTTCGCTCACGGCGGCACCCCGGTGCGGACTCGGGTCGGCCACTCGTTCATCAAGGCGGAGATGGCCGCCGCCGGGGCGATCTTCGGCGGCGAGCATTCCGGGCATTTCTACTTCAGGGACTTCTGGTTCGCCGACTCCGGTATGCTCGCCGCCCTGCACGTGCTCGCCGCGCTTGGCTCGCAGCCAGGCCCGCTGTCCCCGCTGCTGTCGGAGTTCTCCCGGTACCGGTCGTCGGGAGAGATCAACAGCGAGGTTCGCGATCAGGCCGCGACCACGCAGCGGGTCCGCGCGGCCTTCTCGGGCCGCGGCGGGGTCACGACGGACGAGCTCGACGGGCTGACCGTCAGCGGCGGCGGCTGGTGGTTCAACCTGCGCCCGTCGAACACCGAGCCGCTGCTGCGGCTCAACGTCGAGGCGCCGGACGAGCCAACCCTGATCGACATCCGCGATCAGGTCCTGGGTATGGTGCGCGATGATGCCGGCTAGGCGCGCTGCGCTGGTTGGCCTTGGACATGTAGGAGACGCTTTGAAGATCGATGACTGGCTGCTCGACATCTTGGTCTGCCCCAAGTGCCACGCGACGCTGCGCGTCGACGAGGCGGCCAGCGAGCTTGTCTGCACCGGGGCGGACTGCGGGCTCGCGTACCCGGTGCGCGACGACATCCCCGTCATGCTCATCGACGAGGCCCGCGACCCCTCGGCCAGCTAGCGCCGCGGCAGGACCAGCCGCCGGTCGGCGGATGCGGGCCGGACGGCCCGAGGCGGACAGGAGCGCGAATGAGCGCCGGTCACGGGAGTGAGCGCCTCGGTCGGGGCGAGCAGGGCTCCGTCGGCCGCAGGTCCGTGCTCGCCGCGTTCGCGGCCAACATCGGCATCGCCGTGACCAAGTTCGTGGCGTTCATGATCACAGGCTCGGCATCCATGCTGGCGGAGTCCGTTCACTCGGCCGCGGACTCGGGCAACCAGGCCCTACTGCTCATCGGACGGCGGCAGGCGCAGCGCGCCGAGACCGAGGAACATCAGTTCGGGTACGGCGCGGAACGTTACTTTTACGCGTTCATCGTCTCGCTGGTGCTGTTCATCGGCGGCGCGGTGTTCTCCCTCTACGAGGGCGTGCAGCGGATTATCCATCCCGAGCACCTGACCTCGCCCGCCGTGGCCCTCGCCGTGCTCGGCGTCGCCGCCGTCCTGGAGGGTCTGTCCTTCCGCACGGCGATCGCCGAGTCGAACCAGACAAGGGGACCGCACCCCTGGCGCCGATTCGTGCGCTTCATTCGCAGGGCCAAGGCCCCGGAGATCCCCGCCGTCCTGCTCGAGGAC
>DASYXX010000314.1:0-1905 GCA_035934395.1 Streptosporangiaceae bacterium | reverse complement strand
GAGGGATCCTGCGCACCGGGGCGCGTTCCCACCGTGCTCGTTCGCCCCCAACCACAAGGGCATGCCCATCCTGGACGCCGCCGACCGCAGTGATTTCCTGCGCCGCCAGGTGCTCACCTCCCGCAATGTGCGCGGCGGCTGACTGACCGACGTCGCGCCCGGGCGGCCTGAACTACCAGATCGAGCACCACCTGTTCCCCTCGATGCCCCGCCCCAGCCTGCGCCGCTCGCAGGCCATCATCGAGGCGTTCTGCCGGCAGCGGGGCGTGCCCTACGCCCAGAGCAGCCTGGCGGGCTCCTACGCCCAGGCGCTGCGGCACCTCAACACCGTCGGCAGGCCTGAGCCGCTTAAGAGTCATTCCGGCCCGACGTGACGCCGCTACGGGGCGAAAATTTAGGGCGCTGACCCGCCGCGCCCCGAGGGCCCGGCTGCGCCGGGCGCTGCCGCGCTCGCATCTGCGGGTCTTTGCCGGCTGATGTTACGGCGCGGGCGGGGGCGGCCTGGGAGGCTGTGGCCGCGGTCGTTCGCTGACGTCGTCCCTCCTTGGCGGGCCCGACCCCGTTTAAGAGTCACGGAACGTGGCCGGCGGCGTCAGGTCTTGGCCATCGGGCGACGCCGGCCACCGACAGGGCGGGAGCTGACTGTGCATTCTGACCAGCTATCTGACCAGCTCAGCCCGTATGCCTTGATGAGCGTTGGCGACGGCGACCTGATCAAAGCCGTACTCCTCAACGCCGGCGTGCGCCGGCGGGGGCGCGGCCTCCGCGTCCTGGAATGGGGCGCCGGCCTGAGCACGCTTTCGTTTTCCGCAATCCTGAGCGAGGCAGGCATCCCGTTCCACTGGCTCGCCCTGGAATACGACCGCGGGTTCTGCGATTCCTCGATCGCGCCCGCGTTGCGGTCGAGGCCGGGTGGAATGCTCCGGTACGTCGAGGACGACCGGACCGTGAGCGGCCCGCCGGGAACTGGCACCGGCAACACTGAGGTCGTGTGCTGGAATCGCGCTGCGCTGCGCCCCTTCCTCGGGGAGGAGCACCTCGCCGACCGATCGGCCGACCTCGACGCCTACGTGGATTACCCCAGGTCAGCAGGAAGCGAGTTCGACGTTGTTCTCGTCGACGGGCGCAAGCGCCGAAGGTGCCTGCTCACAGCCCTGGACCTTGCCGGCGAGCACACCGCGGTGCTTTTGCACGACTCGTCCCGGGCGTACTACCACCCTGCGATGCGGGAGTACCCGGCGTCCCGCTTCATCGGAGACGAGCTCTGGATCGGGGCGGCCGGCGAAACCACGCTGGCGATGGCCCTGGCAGGCCAGGAAAGCAGGGCGTGATGCCGTCGGCTGACGCGCTTCGGACGCTCGTCGTCGGCGGACAGGCCGGCGGCCACCGCACCGCGCCGGTACCTGCCCACCCAGGTCGACTCGCAGCTGCAGGCGGTCGTCAACCCGCTCCAGGGGCCACGGCCCCGCAGCCTGCTCCGGCTTGTCGAGAGCCGCGGGCCGTCCCCGAGGCTGCGACTCATCGCAGGCGAGCACTACGTCGCGTTCGTGCCCGGCCACGGGCCGAGGGTGATCCTGGAAGGCCACCCCGGCCTCGTGCCCGGCTCCCGGCCGGCCGGGCCGTTCGGACCACTGGCAGCCCGGGGCACCACCGAGGAGAGCCGATCGTGGCCGCAGGCGGAGTGCGGTACTCGACGAAGCGGTCCGGGTGGAGCACTACCCGGGCAGTGACCTCCTCGGGTGAACCCTGCCAGGGCCAGGTCCCGGTAGCTGGCGGCCCACGCCGAAGCCGTGTCAGCGACCGCAGAACGCCCCAGGAGCGGCTGCTTAACCGCTGCCCGGGTGGGTGCTGCACGCCGTTGGCCAGGCGCCCGCCAGCACCACTGGCGGCCGGGTTGCTCTCGCT
>DASYXX010000305.1:0-4090 GCA_035934395.1 Streptosporangiaceae bacterium | reverse complement strand
AGCCGAGCACGTCCGTGAACCACAAACGGACGAAACGGACGTCGCGCTCCTCGAGCGTGCGCAGCACGAACTCTTCCTGCCTGTCCACCCCGTCAGTCTGCCCGGCCCGTGTTTCCGGCACGTTAACGCCCCAGGCCAGATGCAGCAGCAGGACGGCGCCCCGCTCGGCAGGGATCAGTGCTGCTGCGGCGGCAGCGAGGCCACCAGCGGGTGATCCCAACCGATCCTGCCGATGCTGGACGCGCCGCCCCGGCGGCGGCCAAGCGGGTCGGGCTGGCCGCGGCCATGACCCGACTGCCGGCCGTGGCCGCGGCGCTGGCGGCCGGGCGGATCGACGCCGACAAGGCCGGGGTGTTCGCCGGCGAGCTGATCGTGGTCGACGATGACCGGGCCGCCGCGCAGATCGCCGCCCGGCTGGTCCCGGCCGCGCCCGGGCAGACCACCGGCGAGCTGCGGCACAAGCTGCGGCAGGAGATCGGCAGGTTCGACCCCCAGGCCGCCAGGCGCCGCAAGGAGAAGGCGCGCACGGACGCCCGCGTGGATGTGTGGATCGATGCTGAGGGCACCGGCGCGATCGCCGCCCGCGGCATGGACCCGGCCGCCGCGATCGCCGCCGACCAGAGCCTTGACGCCGACGCCCGCTGGCTGCAAGACCACGGCGCCGACGGCACCCTCGACCAGCTGCGCGTGGCTGCCGCCGCCGCCCTCCTCAGCCACCAGCCTCTGAGTACCCAGCTCCCCCAGCCCCTGAGCACCCAGCTCTCCTCGCCCTCCGCGAACGACACCGCAGGCAACGATGCTCCCAGGACCAGCGCAGGCGCGGCCGAGAACGGTACGGCCGACTCTCGCGGGCCCGCGAGTTCGCCCCCCGGAGCGAAGGCGCCTGCCGACCAGGGCACCGCACCCGCCGACCCCGGGCCCAGGACCGGCCTGAGCGGGTCGGTGAACCTCACCATCCCCGTTGGCACCTGGCTCGGGACCTCCGACAACCCAGGCGAATCCGACCGGTACGGCGTCATCGACAGCGACACCTGCCGCGACCTTGCCGGCACCCTCGCCACCCACCCAGCCACCCGCTGGTGCATCACGCTCGTCGACCGCAACGGCCAGGCCGTCGGCCACGGCTGCGCCCGCGCCGGACCCGGCGCACCTGGCAGCGACCGGGCCGCCTGGCTCGCAACGGTGACGATCACCCCGGTTGAGACCGGGACCTGCCAGCACCGGCGCGAGTCCGCCGGGTACCGGCCCTCCCCGGGCCTGCGGCACATCGTGAAGATCCGCTCCCCCAGATGCGGGTTCCCCGGGTGCCGCAGGCGGGCCGCGCGATGCGATGACGACCACACGATCCCGCACCACAAAGGCGGCAGAACGTGTGAATGCAACCTGCACCCGTTGTGTCGCCGGCACCACCGCACCAAGCAGGCCCAGGGCTGGCAGCTCACCCAGCAAGAACCCGGAGTGCTGACCTGGACCCTGCCGTGCGGACGGTCCATCACCACCAGGCCCGAGCCATACCTGGCCTAGCGCAGCGGCAGCGTGCGAGGCGGGTCTCCTAAGCTGGGGCCGTGCCAACATTGCGCATTGCCATGGCCCAGGTCAACGCCACCGTCGGGGACCTCGAGGGCAACTCAGGCCTGATTGTCGAGTGGACCAGGCGCGCCGCGGATCAGGGCGCCAGGCTGGTCGTTTTCCCCGAGATGATGCTGACTGGCTACCCGGTGGAGGACCTGGCGCTGCGCGCGTCATTCGTGGACGCCTCGATCGCCGCGCTGCAGACCACGGCGGAGCGGCTGGCGGCCGAGGGGCTCGGCGGCGTCGCCGTGGTGACCGGGTACCTGGACCGCAAGACCGGGCTCAAGCCCCGCGTGGGGCTGCCCGCCGGGGCGCCTCAGGACGCCGCGGCGCTGCTGCACGGGGGCGCGGTCATGGTGCGGTCGGCCAAGCACCACCTGCCGAACTACGGGGTGTTCGACGAGTACCGGTACTTCGTGCCCGGCGACGTGCTGCCTGTCATCCGGATGCGGTCGGACGACGGGCCGCCCGTGGACGTGGCGATCGCGATCTGCGAGGACCTGTGGCAGGACGGCGGCCCGGTGACCGTCACCTGCACGGCCGGCGCGGGCCTGCTCGTGGTGCCCAACGCCTCGCCGTACGAGCGCGGCAAGGACGACACCCGCCTGGAGCTGAGCCGGCGCCGGTCCGGCGAGGCGGCCGCCACGCTGGCCTACGTGAACATGGTGGGGGGCCAGGACGAGCTCGTGTTCGATGGCGACTCGATCATCGTGGCTCCGGGCGGCGAGGTGCTGGCCCGGGGACCGCAGTTCGAGGAGGCGCTGGTCGTCGCCGACCTGGACCTGCCCTCGGCCGCGCAGGCCCGGTGTCCCGCCGAGATTGCGGTCGACGCGCGCGACGGCACGATGATCACGGTCCGGCGGCTCGAGCTGGCCGATATGCCCGCGCCCGCTCCCGCGGCCGACATGCCCGCGCCCGCTCCCGCGGCCGACATGCCCGCCGCCGCTTCCGCGGCCGCCCCGGAGCCCCGAGCGTTCTGGCCCCGGCTGCCAGATCTCGCGGAGGTCTACGCGGCCCTGGTCCTTGGCGTCAGGGACTACGTGGGCAAGAACGGGTTCCGCTCGGTGATCCTCGGGCTGTCCGGCGGAATCGACTCGGCGCTGAGCGCGACGATCGCGGCCGACGCGATCGGCCCGGACCGGGTGCACGTGGTGCTGATGCCGAGCCGCTACTCCTCGGATCACTCCGTGGGTGACGCCGAGGACCTGGCCAAGCGCCAGGGACTGCACGCCCGGACCGTGCCGGTCCGGTCGATGGTCGACGCTTTCGGCTCTGAGCTCGACCTCACCGGCCTCGCGGCCGAGAACCTGCAGGCCAGGATCCGCGGCATGATCCTGATGTCGCTGTCCAACGAGGAGGGCCACCTCGTGCTCACGACGGGCAACAAGAGCGAGCTGGCCACCGGGTACTCCACGCTCTACGGCGACTCGGCCGGCGGGTTCGCGCCCATCAAGGACGTCCCCAAGACGCTGGTCTGGGAGCTGGCGCGGTGGCGGAACCGGCAGGCGGAGGACCGCGGCGAGACGCCCCCGATCCCGGAGAACTCGATCACCAAGCCGCCCAGCGCCGAGCTGGCCCCCGGCCAGCTTGACAGCGACTCACTGCCGGACTACGCGGTGCTCGACGCGATTCTCGATGACTACGTCGTGCGCGACATGGGCGCGGCCGAGCTGGTCGCGTCCGGCCACGACCCAGCCCTCGTGGACCGCGTGATCGCGATGGTCGACCGCGCGGAGTACAAGCGCAGGCAGTACCCGCCGGGCCCCAAGATCACGCCGAAGAACTTCGGCCGGGACCGCCGCCTGCCGATCACCAACCGGTGGCGCGAGCCGCTCCGCTCCGCCGACCGCGGCCCGCGATCCTGACCGGCAGGGGCTACAGCTCGACGGTCGTGCCCGGCTCCAGCCGGGCGAAGTCAGCGCCCAGGGGCCCGGCGGCGACCTGGAGCATGCGCTCCATGAGCCCGAGGCCGTTCGCGTTCAGCAGCCCGTCGTGGATCGCGTACGCCCGCTGCGGCGCCACCTCGCGCGCGTAGTCGATCATCTCAGACACCTTGAGCCAGGGCGCGTTGCCGGGCAGCAGCAGGGTCGGCACCCGGTCCTCGGGGACGGTGAACGAGTCGCCGGGATGGAAGACCGCGCCGTCCACCGCGAACCCGGTGTTGGCGACGATGGGGATGTCCCGGTGGACCTGAGCGTGGTCGCGGCCGTAGACGTGCACGTCGAACCCGGCCGCGGTGAACGTGTCGCCGTGCGCGACGGCGTGCACCCGGGGGCCGAAGCCGGCGAACTGCCCGGCGACCGAGGCGTTGGCCCACAGCTCCAGCCCGGCGTTACCGCTCAGCGCCGCGCGTACGCCGTCGGCGTCCACGTGGTCGGCGTGCTCGTGAGTGATCAGGACCGCGCTCGCGCCGGCCAGCGCCGCGCCGGGGTCGCTCCAGACACCGGGGTCGATCACCAGGACCGACCCGTCCTTCTCCAGCCGGACGCAGGAGTGCCCGAGCTTGGTCAGCCGCATC
>DASYXX010000300.1:0-4040 GCA_035934395.1 Streptosporangiaceae bacterium | reverse complement strand
GTCCTGGCCGCACGCGTCGCGCGGCAGTTCTACCTCGAGGGCGTCTCCAAGATCGACATCGCGGACCGCCTCGGCATCAGCCGGTTCCGGGTCGCCCGGCTGCTCGACTCCGCCCGGGAGACCGGGATGGTGCGCATCGAGATCGGGCTGCCCGGCGGGAGCCTGGACGCCGGCCTGTCGGCGGAGCTGTGCTCGGCCCTCGGGCTCAAGCACGCGTTCGTGTTCAATTTCCCCGACGACGACGAGCCCGCGCTCCGCCGCCGGCTGGGTGAGGCAACGGGCCAGGCGCTGATGGACCTCATCCGCCCGGGTGACGTGCTCGGCATGTCCTGGTCGCGCACGCTGAGCGGGCTCGCGGCGGCGCTGACCCAGCTGCCGCGCTGCCCGATCGTCCAGCTCACCGGGGCGGTGCCGCCGCCTGACGGCCGGGACCTGCTCGACCTGGTCCGCGGCGTCGCCCGCATCGGCGGCGGCCCGGCCCACGTCTTCTACGCGCCGATGATCCTGGACGACGCGCAGATGGCCGCCGCGTTCCGGCGGCAGGCCGACATCGCCGGGGCGTTCGCGCTCGTGCCGTCGGTGACGATGGCCGTGGTCGCGATCGGCGGCTGGGCGCCGGGGCTGTCGACCATCTATGACGCGATCACGCCGGCAGAGCGCGACGCCCTGGCCGAGCTCGGGGTATGCGGCGAGATGGCCGGGGTGTTCATCGGCGAGGACGGCAGGCCCGTCGCGACCCCGCTGGACAGCCGCATGATCGTGACGCCAGGCCCGGTGCTCGAGCGGATCCCGTTCGTCCTGTCCGTGGCCTACGGCGTCGCCAAGAGCCCGGCGGTGTCCGCCGCGATCCGAGGAGATATGGTCCATGGCCTCGTCACCCACGCGAGTCTCGCCCGCACCCTGCTCAGCGTGGCCGACCAGCCGACCGGCGGGCGCTAGCCTGCCGACGCTCCCGGCGCCGCGGCCGCTGCCCGACGGCCCGCTGCCCGGCGCGCCCCTGCCCGGCGGCACAGCCAACCGCGGGCTGGTCATCCGCGTGGGCGACACCGTGGTCCGGCCGACCGCGCCCTGCTGGCCCGCCACCCACGCGCTGCTCGGGCACCTCGCCGCGGTGGGCTTCGACGGCGCGCCCCGCGTGCTCGCGGCCGGCCCGGCCACCGAGACGCTGACCTACATCGCCGGCCGGGCCGCGGTGCCACCCGTGCCGGCCGACACGCTCACCGACGACGCCCTGGTGAGCATCGCCGACCTGCTTTGCCGCTACCACCGGGCCGCGGCGTCGTTCGACCCGGCGGGCTACCGGTGGCCACGGCCGGTCCCGGCACCGTTCCGCACCGGCCTGGTCAGCCACAACGACGCGCACCCGGCCAACCTGGTGTTCCGTGACGGCCGGGCGGTCGCGCTGATCGACTTCGACTGGGCCGGGCCAGGCAGCGCCGCCTGGGACGTGGCCGCGGCCACGCGCTACTGGGCGCCGCTGCTGGACGAGCAGGACATCACCGACGCCCGCCAGGGCCGCTCGCTCGAGAGATTCGCGATCTTCGTTAACGCCTGCGGGCTGACCCGCGCCGAGCGCCGCCAGGTGGCGGAGGCCGTGGTCGCCAACCACGACTGGACCTACGCCATCGTCACCGAGGCCGCGGCCGCCGGGCACCAGGGCTTCGCCGACCACTGGCGCTCGGTGGCGGGGCAGGCGGCCCGGGCGCGGCGCTGGTGCCTGCGGCACCAGCGCGACCTGCTGGCTGCCGCGCGCTGAGGGCAGATGCCTGACTGAGGTACAGGGCGCGCTCGCGCCTGTTGCCGGTCAGGGCGGCCGCGCGCTCGAACTCCCGGCGGGCCTCGTCGAGGCGGTCCAGCTTGGCCAGCAGGTCCCCGCGCACGGCCGGCAGCTGCGCGTAGCCCGCGAGGGCGGGCTGCGCGGCCAGGCCGTCGGCGATCTCGAGCCCGCGGGCCGGGCCGAACGCCATGGCCACGGCGACCGCGCGGTTCAGCTCGACGACCGGCGACGGCGTCAGGTGGCCGAGCACCACGTACAGCGCGACGACCCGCTCCCAGTCGGTGGCCTGCACGGACACGGCCCGGGCGTGGCAGGCCGCGATCTCGGCCTGCACCTCGTACGGGCCGGGCGGGCCGCCGGCCGCCTCGGCGCGGGCCAGCGCGTCCAGGCCGTGGCGGATCAGCAGCCGGTCCCAGCGGCGCCGGTCCTGGTCGGCCAGCAGGACCGGCTCGCCGGCCGGGCCGGTGCGGGCCGCGACGCGGGAGGCCTGCAGTTCCATCAGCGCGACCAGCCCGTGCACCTCGCTCTCGCGGCGCATGAGGCCGGCCAGGATCCGGCCGAGGCGCATGGCCTCGGCGCACAGCGTCGGGCGTGTCCAGTCATCGCCGGCGGTCGCCGCGTAGCCCTCGTTGAACACCAGGTAGATGACCTCGAGCACCGAGGCCAGCCGGGCGGGCAGCTCGGTACGGGCCGGGATCTCGAACGGGACGCGCGCCCGCGCCAGCGCCCGCTTGGCGCGGACGATGCGCTGAGCGATCGTCGGCTCCGGGACCAGGAACGCCCGGGCTATCTCGTGCGTGGTGAGGCCGCCGAGCAGCCGGAGGGTCAGCGCCGCGCGCGCCTCGGGCGACAGCACCGGATGGCAGGCGACGAAGATCAGGCGGAGCAGGTCGTCGCCGATCGGGTCATCGATGGCGTCCACGTCGGGCTCCCCGGCATGCTCGGACCGCGACTCGAGGTCCCGGCCGATTTCCTGCAGCTTCTGCTCGTAGCGGGCCCGTCGCCGCACCAGGTCGATCGCCCGGTGCTTGGCCGTCGCCATCAGCCACGCGCCCGGCCCGTCGGGCACTCCCTGGACCGGCCATTGCTCGAGCGCGATCACCAGGACGTCCTGCGCCAGCTCCTCCGCCGCGCCGACGTCTCCGGTGATCTTGGCGAGGCCCGCGATCAGGCGGGGCGACTCGATGCGCCAGACCGCCTCGATCGCGGACCTCGTGGTGTCGTAGTCGGCTTCCCTCATGTCCCGATCATCCCGTGGGCGGCGGCCCCATCACCTGCAGGACATCGGTCGCCCCGGTCCAGCCGGGCCACAGGTCGCGGTGCAGCCGGATGAAGCGCGAGGCCCATTCGACCGCCTCGTCCTTCGACCGGACCTCGTAGAGCGCGTAGCTGATCAGCTCCTTGGACTCGGTGAACGGCCCGTCGGTCACGGTCACCTTGCCGCCGTCCAGCGCGACCCGCGCGCCCGCCGCGCTGGGCAGCAGGCCGGCGGTGTCCAGCAGCACGCCCGCCTCGGTGGCCTCCTCGCCCAGCTTCATGATCGCCTCGAACAGCTCGGGCGGCGGCGGGGTCGCGGGGTTGGTGCCCGACAATAGCAGCATGTAACGCATGGTTGTTTCTCCTGTTCTGGTCGGTAACGGGACTGTCGTCAGCGGCTGCGGCGGTACAGGTGGACCGAGGCCGCCGCGATCCAGGCCCAGGCCGCGAGGACGGCAGCATAGAACGGTATGACCACCGCGCTCGAGCTCGATCCCGAGGCGACGCCGGCGAAGGCGGCCAGGAACGCCAGCCCGGTGACGCGGGAGTAGACCGCCATTCCGGGCCGCCGCTCCTGGGTGAAGTAGCGGGCCACGACGAAGCACGCCGCGATCAGCGCGGCGAACGCGACGCCGGCCGAGACCAGGTGGCCCGCCGCGTGCCAGCTGATGTGCGCGGCCTTCCCGGCCGGGGCGCCGGGACCGAAGCCGTCGGCCGGGTCGGCGCGCAGCACGCCCGCGGCCATCAGGCCCGCGCCGTAGACCGCGAGCAGCCTCGGCGCCCAGGTGCCGCCGGCGGAGCCTGCCAGCGCCCGGCGCGCGCCCACCGCGGCCACGACGGTCATCGCGCCGGCGACCAGGAAGGTGGCGACCTGGATCCAGCCGAGCGGCCCGTTGGCCAGCAGGCTCGCGTCGTCGTGGAAGAGGCTGAACCCGCGCCGGGTCAGGCCCTGGGCCAGCACCGAGGTCTCGAAGACGACCCCGGCCAGCACGCCGTAGCCGAGCAG
>DASYXX010000289.1:0-8003 GCA_035934395.1 Streptosporangiaceae bacterium | reverse complement strand
ACCGGCCTGCACGACGTCGGTAGGCCGAAGATGGTCGATCGCCGGGATGACGGCGTCCGGTCTGCCCCAGCAAGCTGGGGGGTCATGAGACTTGTGGTGGATTTGACGCGGTGCCAGGGGTACGGCCAGTGTGCGTTCCTCGCGCCCGGCGTGTTCCGCATGCGGGGCAGCGAGGTGCTGATGGACGACCCCGAACCCGACGAGGGCCAGCACGAGCGGGTCCTGCGGGCCGCGGCGGCCTGCCCGGTGCAGGCCATCCGGGTCGACCGGATCGCCCGCCGAGAGGCCGCGGGCGCCGCTTCGCCGACGGCCCTCGCGGCGGCCGTACCAGCGCAACGCACTTCGGCGGGCATTATCGCGGCCGGCTTCGGGGCCTTCCGCCGCGGCGGCCGCATCGTGATCGTGGGCGCGTCGCTGGCGGGCCTGGCCGCGGCGGTGGTCATGCGCCGTGATGGCTTCGCCGGCTCGCTGACCATGATCGGCGATGAGCCGTATCGGCCCTACGACCGCCCGCCCCTGTCCAAGCACGTCCTTGAGGGGTGGCTGGCCGCGGACCATACCGGGCTGCCCCGCGCGGACGACCTCAACGCGCGATGGCTGCTCGGCGTCCCGGCCACCGGACTCGACCTCGTCGACAAGCAGGTGCGCCTCGGCGATGGCAGCAGCGTCGAATTCGACCGTCTGCTGATCGCGACCGGAACCCGGGCCCGGCCGTGGCCCGACGAGACCGAGGCCGCGCTCGACGGCGTGCTTGTGCTGCGCACCCGTGACGACGCGGCCGACCTGCGCCGGCGGCTGGCCGCCCGGCCCCGGCGCGTGCTGGTCATCGGCGCGGGCTTTACCGGCTCCGAGGTCGCCTCGGCCTGCCGGGACCGGGATGTCGCGGTCACGGTCGTGGAGCTAGGGCCGACGCCCCTGGCGGGCGCCCTGGGTGAGGTCATCGGCGATGTGGCCGCTGGATTGCAGCGTGAGCATGGTGTCGACCTGCACTGCGGTGTCACGGTCACCGCCCTGGAGGGCGACGGCAGCAACCGGCTGCGCCGAGCCCACCTGTCCGACGGCAGCGTGATCGACGCCGACGTGGCCGTGGTGGCCCTGGGTGCGGTCCGCAACACCGAATGGCTGCACGGCTGCGGCCTGGCCGTCGGCAGGTGGGGGGTGGCCTGCGACGCCGGCTGCCGGGCGGTGGACGTCAACGGCGTGACCACAGACAATGTGTTCGTCGCCGGGGACGTGGCGCGCTTCCCGCACCCCCTGTACGACTACCAGTTCATGGCGCTCGAGCACTGGGGCAACGCGGTTACTCAGGCCCAGGTCGCCGGCCACAACATGGTCAGTGACCCGGGTGACCGGTGGCCGCACCTGGCCACCCCCGTGTTCTGGTCGGCGCAGTTCGGCACGAACATCAAGTCGGTCGGGGTGCCGACGTTCGCCGACCAGGTCATGATCGCCCAGGGCTCGGTGCCCAGCCGGCGGTTCGTCGCCGCCTACGGATACCGGGGGAGGATGACCGCCGCGGTCACGTTCGACCAGGCCATGTGGCTGGAGTTCTACCAGAACATGATCGAGACGGCCCAGCCGTTCCCGCCCGGGTTCCGCGCCATCGACCAGCCGGCCGCCCGGGAGCCTGTGCCGGTGGGTCTTCCTGCTCAGGAGATCCGCGACCATGCCACCGTCAGGATGACCGGCCACGATCCGAGCGAGCGCCACGCGGAGCTGGTGTATCACGACCCTTGATCCCCCAGGCACCGAGGCGCGGTGAGCCCCACACGCGCCAGGGAGGCGTTGTCATGGCACAGGCCAGCATTTACGACCAGGTTCTCGACCCCGCCAACCGGGCCAACCCCTACCCGCTCTACGCCGAGCTGCGCAAGACTCCGGTGGCGCGGCAGGCCGACGGCACCTACGTCGTGAGCACCTACCACGAGATCGCCGCGCTGCTGCACGACCCGCGGGTCAGCTCCGACCTGCGTAACCGGCCCGAGCTCGGCGGAGCTATGCCGACACCCGAGGACGGGCCGCCCGGGCTGCCACCTTCTTTCATCAACCGCGACCCACCAGGCCATGACCAGCTCCGGGGACTTGCGGTGCGGCCGTTCGGACCACCCCATACTCCCGGGCGGATCGAGGGCCTGCGTCCCTGGCTGACCGAGATCGCCGCTGGCCTGATCGACAAACTCGCTGGCAAGAACCGCGTCGACATCGTCGAGGACTTCGCCTACCCGCTGCCGGTGAGTGCGATCTGCAAGATCCTCGGCGTCCCGCTCGAGGGCCAGCCGCGCTTCCGCCGCTGGGCCGACGCGATCATCGACGCCGTTGACCCCACGACGGGAACGCTCGAAGAGCGGCTGCGCAGGCGGGCCCAGGTCAACGCTGAGCTTGGCCAGTACCTCAACGGGCTCGCCGACGCCCACGCCAGCCAGCCGGGCGACGACCTGATGTCCGGCCTGCTCACCGACACCGGCGGGCCCGGACCAATGTCCCGGGAGGACCTGCTGGCCACCGCCGTCCTGCTGCTCGTCGCCGGCCATGAGACCACCGTCAACCTCATCGCCAACGGCATGCTCACCCTGCTCCGCCACCCCGACGTGCTCGGGCGGCTGAACCGCGAACCCGGCCTGATCGTCACGCTGGTCGAGGAGCTGCTGCGCTACGAACCTCCGGTGCACATACTGCCCCAACGGACCACGCTGGCCGACATCCACATCGCCGGCACCACCATCCCTGCAGCCTCGCCGCTCGTCCTGGTGCTTGCCGCCGGCAACCGCGACCCCGGCCGCTTCCCCGACCCGGACCGCTTCGACCCCGACCGCACCGACAACCAGCACCTCGGCTTCGGCAGCGGCATCCACATCTGCTTCGGCGCGCCGCTGGCCCGCACCGAGGCTCAGGTGGCACTGCCCGAACTTGCCCGCCGGCTTGTCAACCCCCGGCTGGTCGCCGACCCGCCACCATACCGACCCAACCCCGTATTGCGCGGCCCCCGCCACCTCCAGGTCGATTACGACGCCGTGGCCCCGGCGTCACCGCGTCTTCGCCTCACGGTTTCATGACGCTCACGACGATCGGGCCAGTTCGGGGTGGGGCAGGCCCGGTTCCTCGCCGGGTAGGCCGGGTTCCTCGCCGTCCGCCATCGAGGTAAGCAGGTCAAGAAGCGGGCCGACCGGCAATCCGTCCTGGTCCCGGTGTCGGAACGGGCTGTCTGGATTGACGGTGTAACGGTTACGCCGCCCGACCCGGGTACGGGTCAGGTAACCGGCGGACTCCAGGTCGGCCACGATGCCTTGCACCGTACGTTCGGTGAGGCCCACGGCCGGGCTGATGTCGCGGATCCGCGCGTCGGGATTTCTGGCAATCTCCACCAGCACACGCCCGTGCCCGGTCAGCAGCATCCACCTGGCGTTCCGCTCGCTGGGAACCTGCATACTCTCGGTCCTAATCTGGTTGTCGGCACGTGCGCCGTGATCGGTGGGGATACCCGCGTCCTAGCGCAGCGAAAACCACCTCAGGCAAAACTTCGAGCAGGCCGCGCGAGCCCGGCTGACTGCCGCCCGTCTGATCTGGCCCGGGCGCCGGGTCAGCCGGGGATCAGGCCCGCCGATTGCATCGCGGCGTCGAGCGGTGCCAGCGCTGCCTGGAGCGTGTCTTCCGGCGTCCGGGACGCCGGCGATGGCGCGGCCAGGTGGGGCCCGCCATCGGGTGGCGCGTGGTGATCTCCCCACGGTGCCACCCCGACAGCGGCGGGGACGTTGGGCAAGCCGGCGCCGGAGCGCAGCGGGCCGATCGCGGGCAGGGGGCGGCAGAAGGCCAGGATCAGGTAGAAGAGCTGGTCTACCCGGCCAGCGTCGCGGTTTGCCCGAGGCCCGAACTGCGGGTGGTGGGCCAGGACGAGCACCGCGGCCGAGGCCACATGCGCGGCGGCGATGCCGGTGCCGCTGACCGGCCCGTAGCTGGCGGGCGGGAGTCCGGAGACGACCGCCACGCCGGGCGCGCAGCAATCGAGGCCTCGGCCGTGGTTGGCGAACCTGGGCGCGAACAGCCCATCGGGGGTGGGCGGCCCGGCCAGCTGAGCCGCCAGCCCGCTGCCGGGTGGGAAGGTGCCGAGCTGGCCCACCGCGCCCACCGCCAGCACGCCGGGCAGGGCGGCCGGACGAGCGATCTCCCGCCCCCCGTCTCCCGCTGCGGCGATGCAGGCGATGCCGTGCTGGCGTGCCTGGTTGACCTTGGCGGCGAGCAGCATGGAGTCTGCCGTGATGCCGCTGGCCATCAGCGCGACGTCGATCTTGTGCTCGATGCAGTAATCGAGGGCCTCGATCAGGTCGGCGCAGGTGCCGCCCGGCGCGGTGCGGCAGATGTGCAGCTCGGCTTCGGGTGCCAGGCCGATGACCCCGCTTCCGTCGTCGTTTCCCGCGATCAGCACCGCCTGGTGGGTGCCGGTGCCGATCGGGTCCTCACCCCAGGTCTTATCGTCTTGGCCGACCAGGTCGCGGCCGTCGGCGAGCCGGGCGGCCAGGTCGGGATGGTTTGCCGCCGCCCCGGAGCCGATGATGGCGATCCTGATGCCCTGGCCCCGGTGGGTGGGCGGCAGCATGTCGAAGCCCATGACCTTAGACCCCCATGAGCTGAGCGGTCGGTCAGGGAACCCGGGGAAGGTCGTGACGATCCGCTCGCACCGCACGC
This sequence comes from Streptosporangiaceae bacterium, assembly GCA_035934395.1. Classification (GTDB taxonomy): domain Bacteria; phylum Actinomycetota; class Actinomycetes; order Streptosporangiales; family Streptosporangiaceae; genus JASHPR01. The sequence goes on along the minus strand of DASYXX010000289.1, from coordinate 3,323 downwards.
TGATCGGCTCGCCCTCCGACAGCTGCGGTCGGATCAGATGAGCGGGCCAGCAGTCCCGCGCGGGGCGGACCACCAGCAGCTCGGGCCCGGCCGCGGTCTCCGCGGCCACGGTCAGCTCCGCCCGGCCATCCGCGCCGGTAAAGCCAAGGGCGGGCAGGCCCGGCCCGGAGAGGTAGATGGCAGCGTCGTCCACCGCGTGGCCGCCATCGTCCTCGACGGTGACCACGACCCGCTGCAACTCGCCCACCGGCCCCGCCGTTAGGCCCGCGATCTCCGTGGCTTCCTGCTCGCCCGGCACGCTCCAGCCAAGTCGATGGTCGGGCTCGACATACAGGGCGGGCATCTGCGCCAGGACGGCGGCCCGCTCCGGCGTTGTCTGGATCACCACGACGGGCGGATACCCGCCAGCCGCCTGTCCGTGCCCGATTGTCCGAACCACCGTGATCTGCGGATCTTGCCCCAGCTGCGCGGCAATGACCGAGGCCTCGGCCGGCGGCGTGCCTGCGACCAGGTACGTCTCCGGCCGGGAACGCGTGATCGCATCTCCGAAACGGCTCTGCCCGTTGCGCCCCCCGGCGCCGGCCTGGGAAGTCTCCGACCTGCCCGGTTGACCACGCGCCGCTTGCGGGCGCCGCGGCCGCGGCCCGGTTGATCGCCTTCCTGGCCTGCCGCCAGGCTTGCTGTCCTGTTCTGCCACAATCGCCTCTCTCTGCTCAGTTCCGCCTGACCGGCGGCTTGACTATTCTGCGAACCCGGCGCGTGATGGCGGGCGCGTCACCAGCCAGGTTCACCTGCCGCCTGCTGATGCCGCGCCCGCCGCGGCAGACGGGCACTGTCACCGCCCTGGTGGCGCCCGGTACGCCCAGCGCGTCTGGTCCACCACCACGCTGGCCAGCTGGCCCAGCGCCGCCGGGTACTGCCGCGCCTCATACAGCTGTGCAGCGATGGTCAGCGCCGGTGCCACCCGCTGTGCCACCGCCGGAACCTCCGCGGAGGCGGCGCACGTCCACCCGTAGGCTTGCTGCAGCCGCGCCGCGACGTACAGGCGCTGCAGCTCAGTCGTTGAAGCCGGCCCGTACGCGGCGCCCATGCTCACCCGCGGCTCTCAGAACAGGCGAGCGTACGGCCACGACCCCGGCATCGGCGGTAGCGCCGCGGCATGCATCCAGAACGGCTCCCCGATTTGCCCAGGTGGCATCGGGTACGCGCCGATGGGCGGAGGTGGCACCGGGTACGCGCCGACCGGCGCGGGCGGCACCGGGTACACCGCTGGGTACGCGCCGACCGGCGCAGGCGGCAGTGGGTACGCCGCCGAGTAGGCGCCGACCGGCGCAGGCGGGACCGGGTACGCGCCGGCCGGCGCCGGCGGCATCGGGTACGGCATCGGGTATGGCATCGGGTATGCGCCGATGGTCGCAAGCGGGACGGGGTATGCGCCGACCGGCGCAGGTGGCACCGCGTACGCGACCGGCGCGGGCGGCACCGGGTATGTCATCGGGTATGCGCCGATGGGCGCAGGCGGCATCTGATATGCGCCGGGCGGCACCGGCGACGCGCCGATGGGCGCCTGGGTAATAACTGTCATAACGCATTCTCCTTTGACGTTGGCGAAGAGCCGCGAGGCTCGGCCGGTGATTTTCCCGCGAGATTTGAGCCGCAAACCCCCTGCGCACTTCCGCCGCGCGCACTTCCGCTACCCTAGGTTCGCGGCCGACTCGGAGGATTAAATTCGGTTGATAACGCAACCTGATTCAAGACTACTATTTCACGTCCGAGATCTCCGACATAATTCCGGCGAGTACGTCAAGCCGGAATCGTTCAGTCCGAGGGCTCAGATCAGCCCGGCCCCGTTGATCAGCCGGCGCTGCCCTGCTGCACGGTGGTCACCGACAGGAGCTTGACGTTCCCTTTGCAGGCGGTCGAGCCGAACGAGATGTTCAGGGTCGTTTTCTGGCCCGGCGGGATCACCTCCAGCCAGGTCGCTTTGACCGGCTTGCACGTCCCGTCCGGGTACTTCGCTGAATCGGCGATCCGCAGCATGGCGCTGGCGATGCCGTCGGGCGGCAGCGTGACCAGCGTGCGGGGTTTCGCCGGGTTGTCGGTCGAACGCTGGCCGATAGTGGTGGCCGGCGTGCCCGCCGCCTGCGCGACGCTGGGGTAGCCGTACAGCGTGCACGCGGCCTTGCCCACGTTCTTGAATGCGATGGCGACCTCCAGGCCGCCCGCGAAGCCCTGGGGAGATCCCGCCAAGGCGGTCAGGTCCCTGGTCAGGCAGCTTGCGGCGGCTGGAGAACCCGACGCCGACGAGGAGGTAGGCGCGGGCGCTGCCGTAGTGGCCCGGGGGTGAGCAGTGACGGCGGCGTTGCGCATGGGCTGGGCCGCCGGGCTGGAACCCGAGCACGCGCAGGTCGTAACGCACGTCGCGGCCAGGATGGCTATCAGGAACGGCTTCATCTTCACGGATCCCTTCAGGTCAAGCGGCACCGCCTGATCCTTCCCCTCCGGTGGCGACCGCGAACTGCTCTGCGCTCCTGATCATCCCGCCCGCGCACCGGCTGACCTGGCCGGATGACCGTGTCTGCCGTGGCGCACGCGGCAACGAGCTACCCGTTATCAGCGCCGGCGTCACGTCGGTATGGGCTCCCAGGTGGCCCCAATCGAGTACGATCAAGCCTCTTCCCGTAGCCTGTCGCTTGCGAAGCGTGATGCGCTGTCATCCGAGGGTAATCGTCAGCAAGATCCTCGCCGACAGGACATGACACTGAGTGACGACAAGGAGCAGGACCATGCCTGATTCGACCGTCGAGCAGCAGACCATGATCCACGTGGTGAGCGACGACCAGGGGCTTGTGACCCTTCGCGTCACGGCCAGCGGTAACGTGGCAGAGGCGTACCTTGACCCGGCTGAGGCCCGCGCGGTGGCCGGCATGCTGGAACGCCACGTCCGCCTGGCTGACGAGAAGGCCCCAACCGCCACGTCGTTCATCGGATCCAGCCAGGGCTACTTCTCCGATGACGCCGATGTTGCGCCGCCACCTGAGGTCACACCGCTGCACGAGCGGCCATGACCTCCCGATCGTTCGCCTCCGCGGTCGCTGCGGCGCTCGGCCTGCCCGAGGACTGCCCATCACCGGCTCGAGGTAGCGGTCGGCTCCGACGTCGGGTGCGGTCTCGAGCCCGTCGGCGATGAGTGGCCCGGTGACGGACCGCTCGGTGCGTGTGATGGTGGCGTGGTTGGCTTTCCGCCCAGGCTGGGCGGCAGGACGTACGGCGGCTGGGTCGGCACCGTGGCACCCTGCGCGCCCCCGGTCACCGCGAACTTG
>DASYXX010000284.1:0-1993 GCA_035934395.1 Streptosporangiaceae bacterium | reverse complement strand
GCGCCTTCTCTGGCCGCCTGGGCTTCGGGGTCGCGGCTGAAAGCCATCCGGGCGGCCGTATAGAGGAGGAACGCCCCGAAGATATACAGGACCCAGCCGAAACGGTTCAGTGCGGCGGCACCGAGCGTGATGAAGATTCCTCGGAACACGAGAGCGAGGACGATCGCCAGCAGGAGTACCCGGCTGTGGAGTTCCGTCGGCACGGTGGAGCGCCCGATCAGGACCACGAAGATGAACAGGTTGTCCACCGAGAGGCTGTACTCGGTCAGCCAGCCGGCAAAGAACTGGCCGGCCGCGCCCGGACGGGCGATCCAGGTCAGGGCGATGCCGAACAGCAGGGCCAGGGCGACGACCGCTACGGTTCGCAGCGATGCCTCACGCAGACCCGGTTCCCGCGTCTGCCGGCTGCCGATCGCGAGGTCCGCGGCCACGAGGAGGATCAGGCCCGCGACGGTTACGGCCCAGCCCCAGAGCGGGACCTGGATAAGGTCCATGATCTGGGCGCCGTGCGGTTCAGCGCGGTCGCTGGCCGACGTTGAGTGCGCCGACCTGCCTGGCCCGGGCCAGGTCGGCGGGAGTGAGCACGCCGACGACCGACCCGTCGTCACCGATAACCAGCGCGTGGCCCACGGTGTGCAGCGCGGCCAGGACCGCAGGCCGCACGGCCATACGGGCCAGCACCGCGGACAGCGGCTCATCCGGCGTGGTGGTCACGATGTGCGCCATGGGAGTGGCGACGTCGGAGAGGCGCGTCGTATCACGGTGCTCGGCCCGGACGGCGGCAAGCTGGCTCAGCGTGATCATCCCGGCCAGCGCGCCGTCGATATCGCGGAGCGGGAACGCGCTCGCGCCGACGGCCAGCCCCGTCCCGGGACGTTCGCCGTCGAGGAACGCCCCGACCGTCTGCCATGAGTAGGCCGCAGCCACCGGAGACGGGGGCAGGACATCCCGGACGCGCAGGCCGGAGAGCTCAGCGGTGTACCGCGCCTCCCGGGCCTCGGCCCGGGAGGCGGCCATCATCGTGAGGCTGATCAGCGCGACCAACAGGCCGCCGAGGTAGCCCAGCACGAACGCGGCCAGCCCGGCCGCCACCAGTGCCGCCCCGGTGACGTGACCGGTTCTGGCCGCCGCGAGCCTAGCGCGGACCGGGTCCCCCGTGCGCGCCCAGGCCAGGGCCTGGACGATCCGCCCGCCATCGAGCCCGGCTCCCGGCAAGAGGTTGACCACGCCAAGGACCGCGTTGATCCAGACGACGAAGGTGAGCGCCGTTACGGCCAGCTTCCCACCGCCCGTCGCCGATATCCCCGTCGCGGCGGCCGCGGCAGCCCCCGCCGCGGCGAGGCTAACGGCAGGTCCCGCCACGGCGACGTGCCAGAGCCCTCGCGGAGTGGGCAGCTGGTACGTGCCGTGTGAGCTGCCGCCGAAGAACCCGACCGAGATCTCACGGACCCGGACGCCGTGACGGCGGGCGGTGAGGGCATGCGCCAGTTCGTGCCCGATCGTGCTGGCCAGCAGCAGGACCGCCACGCTGACGGTCGCGACAGCGTAGGCGCCGGCCGGCCATCCGGGAACCACAGCCCGCAGCCCCAGCGCGCTGGCGACCGCGGCCAGCAAGGCCAGGATGTAGGCGCCCGTCGTCAGCCTGACGCTGACTCCAGCGATGCGCATGCCGCCTGCTCGGCCCCCGGGCTCGGCGCCCTGCCCGGACGGCGTGGTGCCCGGCATGCTCGTCATCGTCATGGTTCCCATCCCAGGTGCGGCCGCGACGCCGATTCCGGCGGGATCCTCACGACGGGACCGCCGGAACTGACGAGCGCAACGAATATCCGTTGCCACGAGGCAACCCGGTCTGGGTGCAGTTCAGGTGGGCCGTTCATGGAGCCGCGATGAAGAACGCGCGGCCGTCGGCGCCTCCGGCTCAGCCCGCGAGACCCTCCGGGCGCTTGTAGCCAATGGCAACCTCTACTGCCCGACCACACCCCGCACGCTGCTA
>DASYXX010000245.1:0-1566 GCA_035934395.1 Streptosporangiaceae bacterium | reverse complement strand
ACCCGGTGCTCCCAGCCGCGGGGCGACCACAGCTCGGGCCGGCGGTAGCCGCCGTCGGCGATGAACTCGCTCCACTGGCGGTTGCTCACCGGCACCCGCCCGATCCAGAACGGCGCCACATCCACCGTGTGCGCGGGCCGCTCGTTGTCGAGCGAGAACGGCTCCCTGGCCGCGTCGACGCCGAGTACGAACGGCCCGCCGGCGACGAACACGCGCTCGTAGGCAATCGCGCGTCCCCGGGGCAGCTCTCGACGCGCGATGAGCACCGGCGGCCCCTGCCGCAGCTGCAGCGTCGCCAGCATGGTCTCGTCGTGCATGTCCTCGTGCTGGACGACCATGCCCGCGGTGAACAGGTCCTCCTCGGGGGTGCGCTCCAGCAGGTCGAGGACCCGGCCGCGGACCTCGCGGTCGTACGCGCGGGCCTCGACGGGCGGCAGCAGCGGCAGCGACGGCCGGTCGGCGCGCCGGTGCTTGAACGCGTCGTAGAGCGAGTCCACGTCCGGGCCCAGCATCCCCGGGCGGGCGGGATCGCCGCCGCGCAGCAGCCAGAGCTCCTCCTGCTGGCCGATGTGCGCGAGGTCCCAGACCAGCGGGCTCATCAGCGGGTCGTGCTGAGCCATCAGCGTCGGGTCGTCCAGGTCGGTGAGCTCGAGCGTGCGGGCCCGGGCTCGTTCCAGGTCGCGCGCAACGTCCTCATGCATGAGCCAGCTCCTCCATGGCGGCGTGTGGTCCGATCTCGGCGATGCGGTCGGCCAGCAGGTCACCCGGACATCGCCCGGAGTCGACCAGCTCGGCCAGGTCGGCCACCGCGGGACCAAGCGGCGCGGGGACCCGCTCGGCGGCGATCCCCACACAGCGGCGGGCCGACTCGGCGAGCACGGAGTTCGCCAGGCCGTCGCGCGCGGCCTTCGTCCACAGCCGGGCGGCCGGCTCGGTGGCCTCGGTGGCCAGGTCGGCCGCGACGGGGTCGTCCATCAGCGTGGTGACCACCGCGGCGATGGCCGGCCACCACCGGGGCGCGGTCATGTCGAGGTAGCGCAGCTCGAGGTAGCCCCGCAGCCGGACCGGAGGGAACAGTGTGGTCAGGTGGGTATCGAGGTCGGCTGCGGTCGGCGCCCGCCCGCCCAGGCGGACCTCGCCGCTCGCCCACCGCTCGAACGGGACCGACGCGCGCACGGCCGTCATGTGGCCGCAGTGCCCCCGGACGAAGGCCACCGGGGCACGGAGCGCGTAACTGGCCCAGGCCGACGCGGGATCGAGATCGGCGTCGCTGGCGACGTCCGGCGCGACGCAGCCCGGCACGGGGCCGCACGCTCGCTGGTCAAGACGGCCCCACGTCCGCTGGCGCGCCGACCGCCACCCGGTATCGCGGCCGTGCAGCCACGGCGAGCTGGCCGAGATCGCGACCATCGTCGGCCCGAGCCTGTGGGCGCGGGCGACCCGCTCCGGCCAGCCGCGCTCCGGCCCCGCCTCCAGGTTGACCTGCATCGCCGCGGTTGAGTTCATCATCACCGCGCCGGGCTCGCCCCGGCCGGTGGCGGCGAAGTGCTCCTCCATGGCGCGGTA
>DASYXX010000242.1:0-5023 GCA_035934395.1 Streptosporangiaceae bacterium | reverse complement strand
GGTCCACGAGGACCGGGTTCGGGAGTTCTGGTGGTTCTTACGAGCGAACGGGGTCGACGCCCGCCTGGACCTGCTCGCCGGCGAGCGGCGGCAGGACTGGACGGAATGGATGTCCCGGGAGGTCCGTGACGCCGCTTACGGCTGGATCGACGCGCGCGGGCTGTTCGTCGGCCTGCAGTTCGTCCGGGACCGCGTGACCAAGGAGCCGGCCGATGACGAGTCCGGCTGGATGCTCGACTTCTGCGTCCGCGAGGGCCTGCTGTTCGAGAAGGGCGGCTACTACTACAACCGGTTCCAGCTCATCCCCTCGCTGGTCATCGATAAGGAGAGCATCGACCGGGCGACCGACATCCTGGACCGGGCGATGACCATGGCCGAGGCCCGTTCGGGGATCGGCGGCTGACCGGACGCGGGCGGATCGTAGGGCTCGCGGAAGGTGAACGCGAGCGGCCCCGGCCCGTCACTGCGGAGCAGGTCGAGGCGATCCAGAGCCTCGTCGATGCCGGGCAGGTGACCCGCGGGGATCCACCACAGCACCATGTGCTGCTCGGCCATCTTGTGGAACCACTCGCGGCGCCTGCGCATCGCGTCCAGGTGGGGGCCGTTGCGGTAGACGAAGTCCTGCAGCGCCGCCAGCGACCGCCACACCGACATGTTCACCATGATGTCCGGGCCGCACGGCCGCAGCGCGGTCGCTCCTGGGCCGTCGCCGCCCTCTAGTCGCCAGACGAACCCGGGCGCGGCGTCGGCCAGCGCGTTGACCGGCTCGATCTGCGCCATGAACCCGGCCATCACGGCCGAGTCCACCGGCCCCCGGGGCCGTCCCACGTTGAGCTGAGCGAGGTGGTATCCGGTCACGCGCCCATCAGATCACCCGGCGAGTCGATATGTCAATGTTCATTATTTTTAGAAGACGTCATAACGACACAGCACTCGTCGGGCCGTGGGTCGAGCCGCGCGGCCACTCCGGTCACCCCCGCGCCCTCCAGCAGCCCGTCGAGCAGGGCGAGGTTCATCCCGCAGATCAGCGGCGGGTAACGGCTGGCCAGCACGTGAAAGGGGCAGTTGCCCAGGCGGATGTCCGGCCCGTCGGGGTAGGGCCGGTATCCCTGCTCGGCCAGCATGCCGGTGAGCCGGTCGAGGTGGCCTGCGTCGGCGGCGCTGCGCAGCGCGGAACGGCCGGCGGCGGCGCCGCGGCTGCGCGCGGCGCGCTGCAGCTCCTGCTCGCCGCCGAGCACGTCGACCACCCCGGCCAGCAGCTCCGCAGCGCTGCGGTAGTCCCGGGGCGGCACGCTGACCTGGTGCTCGGCAGGCGTCCGCCGGTACAGCTTGGCCGGGCGTCCAGCGCCGGGGCCGCTGCGCCCGGTCGTCCGGCGGAACGTCACTTCCACGAGCCCGGCCTCGGCGAGCCGGTCGAGGTGGAAGGCGGCGAGCGGCCGCTGGATTCCCGTGGCCGCGGCCGCCTCGCCGCGACTGACCTCGTGATCCTGGGCCGTTACGAAGTCATAGAGGCGTCGCCGGACCGGGTCGCCGAGGACGGCGAGGACGCTGAGATCGCTGGGCACGCCACCATTCTAAAACTAAGAGCCGCTTACCCAACAGCGAACCGCCCCGCGCCAGGCGCGGGGCGGTCGCAGGCGCGAACTGATCAGATGTTCGCGCAGAGTAGCGGCCGGAAGAAGATGGTCGGCTGCCCGTTGGCCAGGATGTTGTTGCTGTTCCCCTGGTGCAGGTTGAGGTACCAGCCGGTGGCGGGCATCGGCGTGGTCACGCCGGTGACCGTGCGGGTCTCGTGGTCGATCGTCCCGTGGCCGTTGGCGACGAAGTCCATCAGCATGTACTGCACCGGGCCCTGGGCCTGGCAGCTGCCGATGTGGATGTGCGCGGCGTGCATCCCGGGGGTAAGCCCGGTGGCGGTCACCGTGACGGTGATCGTCTGCGCGTTCGGGTCGAAGGTGACGGTGGCCCTCCCGCTGAGGGGCTCGTCGGCTCCGGCCTCGACCGCCTGCAGCCGGTGCACGGAGTCGCCGTCGTCCAGCCGCGACGTCTTCGCGATCGGCGAGGTGCCGGCCGCGCCGTCCAGGATGACCAGGCGGCTGCCGTCACCGACGGACCCGAGCGGGAACGTGACGTCGGCCTGGCCGACCCCGTTGGCCGTCAGCGTGCCGAGCTGGGTCACGCCGTGGCGCCCGGCCAGCTCCACCGCGTGCGACGAGCCGGGCGTGAGCCCGAAGGCTGACACGGTGACCTGGCCCTGGCCGGTCGTCACCGCGCCGGCCGGCATCGGGCTGAGGTCCAGGTGCACGGTCGTCCGGCGGGCCGGGGTGGCGAGCATCCCGTGGGTGTTGCCGTTCCCGTCCACGTAGAACCCGACCAGGTCGCCGCGTTCGTTGACGCCGTTGACAGTGGTGGTCCCGACGCCGTTCGGGTCGTCCACGGTGGTGAAGCCCCGATGCTGGGTCCAGGTGAAGCCGTGCATCATCGCGCTGTTACCGCTGCCCACGGTGTAGACGCCCACGACCTCGCCGCGGTCGTTGACGCCGAGCGCCTGGGTCGCCGAGGCGGCGGGGAAGTCAAGCGTGCGGAACTGGCCGTAGCGGTCCTCCAGGAACGCGTGGGTGACCCCGTTCGCGTCCGTGTAGAACCCGGCGATGTCCCGGCGGTCGTTGATCGCGGCGGCGGTCAGGCTGAGGCCCGGGTTCCCGGGCACGGTCACGGCGCCGAACCTGCTGCTGCGGATGTCAAAGGTGTAGCCGTGGTTGTTGCCCTGCGCGTCGGTGTAGAAGCCGACCGCGATGTCACCGTTGTTGACGCCGAGCAGCTGGTTGACCGGCGGGGTGCCGTTGGTGTTCGGGTCGTTGACCGTGTGGAACCGGCCGTCCTTCAGGTAGAACCCGAAGTTGTCGTTGACCTGGTTGGCGTTGTTCATGTCCGACCAGAACCCGACCTGGACGCCCTCGTCGTTCAGCCCGGTGAGCTGGGTCTGCACCGATCCAGGGAAGTTGATGTTCTGGTACTGCGCCTGGCTGCCGTACGGCGGGCGCAGCAGGTAGCCCTTGTTCGGGTGGCCCGCCGCGCCGGAGCCGAAGTAGCCCGCGATGTGGCCGTTGTCGTTGATGCCCAGCAGCTGGTTGAACGTCGGGTCGTTGGCGTTGTCGAGCGTGCTGAAGCTAAAGGCGGCCGGGTGGCTGGCGTCGGAGCTGAAGTTTGAAACGGCCGGGTGGCCCGCGTTGCTGGCGCCGGCCGTCGCCGCGAGGGCGAAGCCCCCGACGGCAAGTGCCCCCGACGCCACCGCGGCCGCGGCGACCCGCAGCCTGAGGCGGTTGGCGTTGCTCATTGGCAGTCCTTCCTGCGCTGTGCGGCGGGCGGAGCCGGGCGGACTGCCCGGGCACTCGCCGCGGTACGCGAGAAAGGGTTTGCAGTGACACGGGGGGAATTGCCGGGGCTATGGGGGAAACACTGGTATGCCGCGCGGGCGGCGGCCGCCGCCCCCCTACCCCCCAGTGGCGATGCTGCCGCCGAGCCCGAGGCTCAGCGTGATCGGGTTCGTCGTGCCTGGCGGCAGCGGGTTCCTGCCGTCCACGGTCACGCTGATCCCGCCCGGGTTGCCGAGCCGCATCTGGACGGCATATCCGAAGGTCCAGCTCTTCGACGTGCCGGCGACGACGTACGCCTGGGTCAGGTACCCGCCGCCCGGGGTGGTGAACCCGACCCAGCAGTCCTGGCTGGCCGTGAGGCTGACGACGACCTCGTGGGCGTAGGGCGACACGGCGGCAGGCGTCGCTGCCGGATGCCCTGTCTGCGCGCCGCGGTGATGCGTGCCCGAGCCGGCCCTGATGGCGGCGGCGGGGTTGGCGGGCGGCGCGTGGCGCGGGCCCGAGATGAGCTTGTAGGCGGCGAAGCCGATGACGATCACGAGCACCAGACCGAGCGCCGCCATCCAGGGGCGCCGGGGCTGCGGCTCACGCACCCTGATCGGCGTGACCGGCCGGAACAGATCCGCGGCCGTGACCGGCTCGTCTGACCGCACCGTGGCGTCGTACTCCCGGATCAGCGGCTCGGGGTCGGCTCCCACGGCCCGCGCGATCAGCCGGATGTGGCCGCGGGCGTAGAAGTCGCCGCCACAGGCCGAGTAGTCGTCGCGCTCGATGCCGCGGATGATCGGTTCCCTGACCCGGGTCTGCCGGCTGACCTCGTAAACGCTGAGACCGGCCCGACGGCGCGCCTCCGCCAGCGAGTCGCCGATGCTCATGCGACGCCTCCACTGCTCGGTCGCGGCGTGCAGTTACATCATCGCCCCGCGCACGCCGCTTGCCTAGCGGCTCCGTGGGCCAGGCCGGGATCGCGCGGGCTCAATCTCGGTAGCATGGCCAATCGCTGGTCTCGACCGCGAACCCGAACGGCGCCGGAAGCGGAATCGGCTCGCCGTATTTCCCCTCGGCCGCCACCTGGTACCGCTGCCACCCCTCGGCCAAGCCGAACAACGTCCAGTCGCCGCGCTCCTGATCGACGAGCAAGTAGAGCGGAACGCCAGCCTTGGCGTACTCCTTAGGTTTGGTCTCGCGGTCGTGGAATACCGTGCCCGGCGATGTCGGGCACGTCACCTCGACGACAAGTGCGATAGCGGCGCGCTCCTCTTCCAGCGTCCGGGCATCCGGGCGAACCACAACCATGTCAGGGACGTAGAACCGACCGCTGCCGTCAGCCAGATCCCACTGGAAGTTGCCTGGAAAATGCGTGAGCGGGTACAGCGCATGGTCGTCCTGCCTTTCGCTTCCCGCCGCTGGCAGCGGCAGACTTCGCTCGAACGGTAGGGAGAAGCCGTTACAAGGGCCGCTACAAACTAGTGACAAGCAGCGTCTGCGACGCAGGGATCAGTGGTGGGGTCGCCGACTGCCTGACCGACGCTCTCGACGCCGACGTGAGGTGCGTATGCCGGCGCCTGATTGCGGTCGTGGTAGGCGTTGTGCACCAGGGCGAGGAAGGTCTGGACGTCCTCGATGGTCGAGGCCAGGCCGACCGA
>DASYXX010000212.1:0-3744 GCA_035934395.1 Streptosporangiaceae bacterium | reverse complement strand
CGCCCCGGTGCCGACCGACGCCACGCAGGTCCGGCTGCGCGGCGCGGCCGCCCGCACCGCGGCGAACATGGCCGTGAGCCTGACCGTGCCCACGGCGACCAGCGTGCGGGCCATCCCGGCCAAGCTCCTGGTCGACAACCGCATTGTGATCAACAATCACCTGGGCCGCGGCCGCGGCGGCAAGGTCTCGTTCACCCACCTCATCGGCTATGCGGTGGTCAGGGCGCTGGCGGCCGCCCCGGAGATGAACTATTCCTACGGCGAGGCAGACGGCAAGCCCGTCCTGGTCGAGCCCGAGCACGTCAACCTCGGCCTGGCCATCGACGTGCACAAGGACGACGGGTCCCGCCAGCTCCTCGTGCCCAACATCAAGGCCGCCGAGACCATGGACTTCCGCCAGTTCTGGATGGCGTACGAGGACGTGGTCCGCAAGGCCCGGACCGGCAAGCTCGCGGTCGAGGACTTCGGCGGCACCACGATCAGTCTCACCAACCCGGGCACGATCGGCACCGAGCACTCGGTGCCGAGGCTGATGGCCGGGCAGGGCTGCATCGTGGGCGTGGGGGCCATGGAGTACCCGGCGGCATACCAGGGCGCGTCCAACGAGACCATCGCCCGGCTGGCGATCAGCAAGACGGTCACGCTCACGTCGACCTACGACCACCGGATCATCCAGGGCGCGCAGTCCGGCGAGTTCCTGCGGGTGATCCACTCGCTGCTGCTGGGCGAGCATGGCTTCTACGACGACGTGTTCCAGTCGCTGCGGATCCCGTACGAGCCCGTCCGCTGGGTGCAGGACATACCGGCCGGCCACGAGGACGACCTGTCGAAGGCCGCGCGGGTGCACGAGCTCATCCACGCCTACCGGGTCCGCGGCCATCTCATGGCCGACACCGACCCGCTCGAGTACAAGCAGCGCAAGCATCCCGACCTGGATATCAACCAGCACGGGCTGACCCTCTGGGACCTGGAGCGGGAGTTCGCGACCGGGGGGTTCGGCGGCAAGCCGCGGATGAAGCTGCGGGAGATACTCGGCGTGCTGCGTGACTCGTACTGCCGCACGGTCGGCATCGAGTACATGCACATGCAGAACCCGGAGGAGCGCGCCTGGCTGCAGGCCCGGATCGAGCGGCCGCACGGCCGGGCCGACCACGACGAGCAGGTCCGGATCCTGTCCCGGCTGAACGTGGCCGAGGCCTTCGAGATGTTCCTGCAGACCAAGTTCGTGGGCCAGCGCCGGTTCTCACTGGAGGGCGCCGAGTCGCTGATCCCGCTCCTGGACGCGGTGCTCACCGAGGCCGCCCACCAGGTGCTGGACGAGGCCGTGATCGGCATGGCGCACCGGGGCCGACTGAACGTGCTCGCGAACATCGTGGGTAAGTCCTACGCGCAGATCTTCCAGGAGTTCGAGGGCAACCTGGATCCGGCCAGCACCCACGGATCCGGTGACGTCAAGTACCACCTCGGCGCGGAGGGCAGCTACACGCCGGGGGACGGCTCGCAGATCAAGACCTCGCTGGTGGCCAACCCCAGCCACCTGGAGGCGGTGGACCCCGTGCTCGAGGGAGTGGTCCGGGCTAAGCAGGACGTGATCGACATGGGCGAGCCCGGGTTCACTGTGCTGCCGGTGCTGATTCACGGCGACGCGGCGTTCGCGGGCCAGGGAGTGGTGGCGGAGACCCTGGAGCTATCCCAGCTGCGCGGCTACCGGACAGGCGGCACGGTGCACATCGTGGTGAACAACCAGGTCGGCTTCACTACCGCGCCGGAGTACTCCAGGTCCAGCGTGTACTCCACGGACGTCGCCCGCATGATCCAGGCGCCGATATTCCACGTCAACGGGGACGACCCCGAGGCCGTCGTCTGGGTCGGCCGGCTCGCCTTCGAGTACCGGCAGGCGTTCAGGAAAGACGTCGTGATCGACATGATCTGCTACCGGCGGCGCGGGCACAACGAGGCGGACAACCCGTCGTTCACCCAGCCGCTGATGTACGACCTGATCGACGCCAAGCGGTCGGTGCGCAAGCTCTACACCGAGTCCCTGATCGGGCGCGGCGACATCACGCTGGAGGAGGCGGAGCAGGCGCTGCGCGACTATCAGCAGGAACTCGAGCGGGCGTTCACCGAGACCAGGGACGCGGCCGCCCGGCCCGCGGAGCCCGGCGCGGTGGTGCCCCCGGAGCCGGGCGACCTGCGGCCCGCCGACCACGACGGGACGCCCACGGCGATCACCTCGGAGACCATCAAGCGCATCATCGACACCCAGCTGAACCTGCCCGAGGGGTTTACCCCGCATCCGCGGCTGCAGCCGCAGCTGCACCGGCGCGCGGTCATGGTCGAGCAGGACGAGATCGACTGGGCCACCGGCGAGCTGCTCGCGTTCGGCAGCGTGCTCATCGACGGCCACGCGGTGCGCCTGGTGGGGCAGGACACCCGGCGGGGCACGTTCGGCCAGCGGCACGCCGTGCTCGTGGACCGGCACACCGGTAAGGAGCACACGCCGCTGCGGGAATTCAACTCTCCCGCGGCCAGGTTCCACACCTACGACTCGCCGCTGTCGGAGTTCGCGGCGGTTGGCTTCGAGTACGGCTACTCGGTGGCCAGGCCCGACGCGCTGGTGTGCTGGGAAGCCCAGTTCGGCGACTTCGTCAACGGTGCGCAGACGATCGTGGACGAGTTCATCAGCTCGGGCGAGCAGAAGTGGGGCCAGCGCTCGGGCGTGGTGCTGCTGCTGCCGCACGGGTACGAGGGCCAGGGACCTGATCACTCCTCGGCCCGTGTCGAGCGGTTCCTCGCTCTGTGCGCGCAGAACAACATGACGGTCGCGGTGCCGAGTACCCCGGCCAACTACTTCCACCTGCTGCGGTGGCAGGTGCTGTCCGGCCGGGTCAAGCCGCTGATCGCGCTGACCCCGAAGTCGATGCTGCGGCTGAAGGCGGCGACCTCGGCCGTGGCCGACTTCACCGCCGGCTCGTTTCGGCCGGTGATCGGCGAGCACGAGACGCTCGACCCCTCGGCGGTGCGGCGGGTGCTGCTCTGCTCCGGCAAGGTCTACTACGACCTGGCGGCCAAGCGGGCCGCCGACGGCCTCGGCGACATCGCGATCGTCCGCGCCGAGCGGCTGTACCCGCTGCCGGGCGACGAGCTCGCCGCGGAGGTGGGCCGGTACCCGGCGGCCGAGCAGGTGGTCTGGGTGCAGGAGGAGCCCGCCAACATGGGCGCGTGGCCCTACATGGCCCTGCGGCTGCCCGGGATCCTCGGCCGGCCCGTGGAGCTGGTGTCGCCGCCGGCCTCGTCGGCACCCGCGGTCGGCTCGGCCAAGGGCCACGCGGCCGAGCAGGCGCGCCTGGTCGAGACGGCCGTGTCGGTCGGCCCGCCGCGCGGTATTAGCCCTAGGCCTAGCGGGGACGACCCCCCTTCAAAATCTGACCGCGGAGCAAGCTCCGCGAGTTAGTAAGCGGAGGTTCGATGTACTTCACCGACCGCGGCCTTGAGGAACTCGCGGAGCGGCGCGGGGACGACGAGGTCACGCTGGGCTGGCTGGCGGAGCGGCTGCGCGAGTTCATCGACATGCATCCCGACGCGGAGTCGCCGGTCGACCGGCTGGCCAGCTGGCTCGCGCGCCTGGACGACGATGACTAGCCCGGCGCCCCCGCCGCACGGTCCCCCGCCGCGTGTCGCGAGGTCCTGGACTCGCGATACATCTTGACTACTTGCCAACACGATATATCGTATGAACGTAAC
>DASYXX010000173.1:0-1736 GCA_035934395.1 Streptosporangiaceae bacterium | reverse complement strand
CATCAAGATTTTCAGCAGACTCCTAGGGCGGCTCGTGCGTGCATGCCGCGTTCATTTGCTATTCGTGCGATGAGACACGACCTGGAGTCTGTCCGGTGGATGCCCCGCTTGCGGACAGTCAAGACCCGGCCTACAGGCCCGCTCGCCCGCCGCCCCCGCCGCTGACCTGCTTCGTGGCCTCATCAAATGACGGCCGGCCGTCCAGGGTGGACATCCTCGCTTCGCACCGGGCGCCCCGCCTGAATCACGGCTCCGGGCGGCAGAGAGCGCGGCCACGATGGAAAGCGGTGAAGAAGGTGGAGAAAGAGCGTGGCCGTTGATCACCGGCGGTCACGTCCGCGCGGCTCGCCTCCCCAGCGCCCACGCTGCCCAGCGCGCGTAGATCCGCGCCTCGTGACAGAGGCTGGCGCTCCGGGCGGCATCCTCGGCTGCTCAGGACATCTTCTGGCACTGCTCTCCGGGTCCGCCTCCGACAGGGACCCGGGGCGGACCGCCGCAGCGATGACGCGGCCGACGTTCTTCTGCGCGCTGAGGGTTCTGCGCGCCGAGGCGGCGGCGCGTCCGCGTGTCAGCGCACGGCCGGGTACGTGCCGGGCTGGGCATCCGGGTCATCGGTGTCCGGGCTCGGCTCGGCCAGGTCGAGGTACCCGGGCATCCACCTGATCACCTCGGCGCGGAACCGCCCTTCGCATTCGAGCTGGCAGAGCACGCCGATGCCGGCGGTGGAGACGCGGTGGATGAGCACGTACGAGGGCGGCAGGTTGAGGCGCCGGCCGACGGCGGCCGACCGCATGTCCGTGACCCGGGACGCCTCGGCGCGCAGCCACTCCCGGCTGAACTTGAACGACTCCACCCGAGACGGCTCGGCGAGCGGCGCCAGGTAGGCGTGGAGCGCGTCGAGATCGACCGTGACCCCTTCCTTGAGGAAGCCGTGGATGCGCAGCTCGTGCTCCACGGTCTCGATGTCCCGGTCCTCGTGCATGAGCCGCAGCAGCTTGCCGAAGAACGGGGGGAAACCATCCGGGAGCCGGTCCACCGCGCCGAAGTCGAGGACCCCGAGCCGGCCATCGTCGAGCAGCCGGAAGTTGCCCGGGTGCGGGTCGGCGTGCAGCAGGCCGGCCCGTGACGGACCCGAGAACAGGAACCTGACGATCAGGATGCCCGCCCGGTTCCTTTCCTCGGTGCTGCCGTCAGAGATGATCTTCGACAGGGGCGTGCCGTCCATCCAGTCGCTGACCAGCACGCGGTCGGTGGCGGCGATCACATGCGGGACGAGGAACTCGGGGTCATCGGAATAGGCGTCGGCGAACGCCTCCTGCGAGGCCGCCTCCAGCCGGTAGTCGAGTTCCTCCGCGACCCGCTTGCGCAGCTCGTCGAGCAGGGGCCTCACGTCGAGCCCAGGCATCAGCACGCCGAACAGCCGGCCCAGGCGGCTGAGCTGGGTGAAGTCGCTGATCAGCGCCTTGCCTGCACCCGGATACTGGATTTTCACCGCTACCGGGCGGCCGTCATGCCAGATAGCACGGTGCACCTGGCCGATCGAGGCGGCCGCGGCTGGGCTGTCGTTGAAGTCCGCGAAGTTGTCCCGCCAGCTTGCGCCGAGATCGGCCTGCAGCACCTTGTGCACAGCGCTGGCCGGCAGCGGCGGCGCGGACTCCTGGAGCCTGGTCAGCGTGGCCCGGTACGGGCCGGCTATCTCGGGCGGCAGCGCGGCCTCGAAGATCGACAGGGCCTGG
>DASYXX010000139.1:0-7331 GCA_035934395.1 Streptosporangiaceae bacterium | reverse complement strand
GGCGCCGGTGCGACGGCGCGCACGGGCGGACCTGGCGGGTGGTCAGCACGGAGCGGGTCAACCGGTTCGGCCGGCCGACCGGTTACACGCTGTACCCGGAGTCCGCGCCGACCCTGCTCGCCGCACCGGAGTCGTCGCTGCACGGGCGGGCCGGCTTCGCGGCCTACCACCTGTGGGTGACCCGGTACGACCCGGCGCAGCGGTACCCGGCCGGCGACTTCGTCAACCAGCACCCGGGCGGGGCGGGCCTGCCGACGTTCGTCGCCGGCGACCGGGACATCGACGGCGCGGACATCGTGCTGTGGCACACGTTCGGGCCGACCCATTTCCCGCGGCCGGAGGACTGGCCGGTGATGCCGGTGGCGCGGTGCGGCTTCACGCTGAAGCCGACCGGGTTCTTTGACCGGAACCCCGCGCTCGACGTGCCTCCCCCGCCGGGCGGGCACTGCTGAGCGATTCAGCATGCCGACGCAGCGGGCTTCGGCCACAATGGCGTCCTGTCTCTGGCGTGCGTTAGGAGTGCTGGTCGCCCATGGCCGCCACCGACCCGGTCTATCTGCGGGTGCTCGAGGACCTCCGCGAGCGGATCCGCGGCGGCCTGCTGCCTCCAGGGGCGCGGGTGCCGTCCCGCAACGCGATCATCGCCAGGTACGGCGTCGGGGAGACCGCGGCCAAGCACGCGCTGCAGGTCCTGGTGACCGAGGGCCTCATCGAGGCCAGGACCGGGTCCGGGTCTTACGTGCGGAAGGTGCCGCCGCCCAGCTGCCTGGACCACGACCGGCTGCAGTTCCCCGGCTCGCCGTTCGGGCTCGACGAGGCGGCGCAGGACGGCGCGCCGGGCTCTGCGCGCCGCCTGTCCTGGGAGCACCAGACCTCACGGCTGATCCCGCCGCCGCACATCGCCCGGCGGCTGGGCGTCGTGCCCGGCGTTGACTGGGTGATCAGCACCCGGTACCTGCTGACCGCCGACTCCGAGCCGGTCCAGCTCGCGACCAGTTACGAGCCGGAGGAGGTCACCGCGGGCACCCCGGTCGCGGTGCCGGAGCAGGGCCCGCTCGCGGGCCGGGGGGTGATCGAGCGGATGGCGTCGATCGGGGTCGTCGTGGACGAGGTCGTCGAGGAGGTGTCGGTGCGGCCGTCGCTGCTGGCCGAGTCCGCCGCGCTCGGCATGCCGGCCGGGGCGCCTGCGCTGGTCATCGAGCGCGCGCACCTGGCCTCCGGCCGGCCGGTCGAGGCGGGCGAGATCGTCATCGCGGCGGACAGGTTCCGGCTCAGGTACCGGATCGCGGTGCCGGGATCCCCCGGGCCGGCCGTCCCCAGGCCGGCCGCCGCCGTGCCGGCGCTGCCGTCATGATCAGGCCAGCCCGCCCGTCCGACGCGCCCGACATCCACCGGCTGGTCCGCGAGCTCGCCGACTACGAGCGGTCCGCCGACCAGGTCGCCGCGACCGAGGACGACCTGCGGCGGGCCCTGTTCGGCGAGCAGCCCGCGGTGTTCGCGCTCATCGCCGAGCATGAGGGTTCGGTGGCCGGGTTCGCGCTGTGGTTCCTGAGCTACTCGACCTGGACCGGGCGGCACGGCATCTACCTGGAGGACCTGTACGTGACGCCGGGGCTGCGCGGGCACGGTTACGGCCGGGCGCTGCTCGCCGAGCTGGCCAGGATCTGCGTGGAGCGCGACTACGGCCGGCTCGAGTGGTCGGTCCTGGACTGGAACGCCCCCGCCATCGGCTTCTACGCCTCGCTCGGCGCGATCCCCATGGACGAGTGGACGGTCAACCGCCTCACCGGCCCGGCCCTGCTGACGCTCGCCGCCGCGTCTGAGCGCTGACCGAACTCCCGCGGAGCGGGTGAGCCACCCGTGTGAGTCACTTGTCGAGGTAGATGGCTGCGCCCTGGCTGGCGGGCAGGAAGGCGTAGATGGCGTGCCTGTGCGCGTCGATCGCCAGGGTGTGCGCGCCCGGCTCGGCGGGCACGGTCTGGATGATGTCCAGGGTCTGGGTGTCGGCGACGCAGATGACGCCGGGCTCGCCGATGGCGATGTACAGATGGCTGAGCCCCGGGTCGTGCATGATCACGTCGGGGGAACCTGGCAGGGGCAGCGTGGCGTGCACGGCCCCGGTGTCGCGATGGAGGATGACCAGGGCTTTGGCGTCGGCGGCGCAGAATAGCTGGTCGCCGTGGACCTGCAGGCCGTGCGGCCCGGCTGCGGGGACGTCCAGGGCCTGGGCGATGGTCAGGGAGGCGGCGCTGATCGCGATGATCTGGGCCGGGTCGCGGATATTCGCGAAGACCTGGTCGGTGGCCGGGTCGTAGACGGCCCACCGTGGCCGGCCGGGCAGCGCGATGGTGGCGGCGAGGTGCGGCGGGTCCAGGCTGATCACTGATGCGGTGCAGTTCTGCCCGGGCGGCTGTCCGAGGTTGAACGTAAACAGCCGCTGGCGGCCCGCGTCGAAGGCCAGGGCGTTCGGGTGCGGGCCGGTGCCGACGCGGGCCAGCAGTTCCTCGGTGGAGCACCGGTAGATGCAGGCCCGGGCGGCGGCGCGGTCAGAGGTGAACAGGAGGTCTGCGTCGGCGTCGATAAGCACGCCCGCCGCGCCCGGGTGCCCGGGCAGCGCGCGCAGGTAGGCACTGGCGGCGCAGTCGATCACGTCGACCCGGTCCGCGCCGGTATGCGCCACATACAGGCGCGAGGTGCTCGAGCCGTCGTGATACACGTCGGCGTGGTCGAATCCGGGCCGGGCGCCCGGCGGGATCGCGATGAACCCGGATCTCACCAGGGTCATCGGCGGCTCCTGCCTGCTGGCCCGCCGCCGGCGCGCGGGGTGGTCATGCCAGCGCGACCTGGTGCTGGCACCAGGCGTACAAGGCGTCGTAGAGAGGGGTTTCCAGCTCGATCTTCTTGTGGTCTTCGGCACCGTGCAGCAGGGCGAACCCATGCGCGATCGCATACAGCCCCTTGCCCTCGGGTGAGCTGTCGCGGTCTTGCGCGATGTCCGCGGCGTGCACGATCGCCGCGAGCCGGACCAGCGCCGGGTCATCGGCCAGGCTGAACTCCTCCACCAGCACGTCGAAGGAGCATTTGCCGTCCCGGTGGGTGTACTGCGCGCCGGGCGCGTCGTAGGAGCGGGCGCCCTCCCGGTCAGCGGTGTCGAGCACCTGGTCGCGCGGGACGAACAAGAACTCGGCCTCGGTGTCGATGAACCGCCGGATCAACCACGGGCAGGCGATCCTGTCGACGTTGGCGTTCTCCCTGGTAACCCATTTCATGGCGATCGCTTCCTCTCAATCGGGGACGCCGGCCCGGGCCGGGCGGCATCGCGGTCATTCCCCAGGCCGCCAGGGGCGGCCTGGCGGTCCTCACCGGGTGATCCCTGGCGCCGGCCGCGCATCACCGAGCCGGGATCCAGGCCCGCGCGGCGGGCCCAGCGCCACAGCGCCAGGTCATACCCGGCCTTCACCGCGCCGGCCACCACCAGCGGGCCGCCGAGGGCGACCTGCTGCACGATCCCGGCGACCAGCGGGCCAGCTGGCCGGACGGTGTACCGGGCGGCGTTGGTGACCGCCGCCGCCCCGGTCCGCTCGCCCGGCGTGACCACGGTCATCACCAGCGCCTGCCGGGTAGGCACGTCCATCTGCGACAGCGTGGTGCGCGCCACCAGCAGCACCGCCGCAGCCCCGAATGAGGGCGCGAACGCGACCGCGGCGAGCAGCAGGTTGCTGGGCAGGTGCGTGCCGACCATGGTGGCGACCAGGCCGAACCGGCGCGCCAGCACCGGCGCCAGCGCGACCGAGACCGCCTGCACCGCCGAGATCGCGAAAAACAGCCAGCCGAGCCGCCCGGCCGGGACGTGATAGCGGGTGGCCAGGTAGTACGACAGGAACCCGGTGGTGACCAGGCCGCTACCGGCGGCATCGATGGCGAACAGCCCGGACAGCCGCCGCACCACTGGCCGGGACGGGCCCAGCCGCGACCACCCCCGGACCGCCTGCCCGGCGGGCAGCGTCCCGGCCACCGGCGCCTCGACCCCCGGCGACAGCCGCCACGCGATCACGACGCCCGCCAGGCCCACCGGCACCAGCACCGCGAACAGCCACCCGTGCACCTCGCCGCCCCGGCTCACGCCAGGCAGGGACACCGCCAGCGCGCCCATCGCCCCGGCACCAGCGCCGACCGCGTTATAGCGGCCGAACACCGCCGATGTTCCAGCGTCCTCCGCGGCGAGCATCGCCTGCTCCAGCGTCGTCGCCGGGCCGTTATCCACCACATCGGTCGACAACGTCCCCGCCAGCGCCACCACCAGCAGCAGCCACCAGGGCGCGCCCGCCGCGACCAGCCCGCCCGAAACCGCGATCCCGGCGAAAAACACCCCATACGAGCGCCGCCGGCCGAATCGGTCACCGAACGCCCCCGCCGCCAGGCTCGCCAGCGCGGTCCCCGCGATCAGCGCCGTCAGCGCCACGCCGGCCTGAAGGTGGCCGTACCCGCGGGCCGCCAGCAGCGTCCCCAGCAGCACCGCCGTGAACCCGTACCCAGCAGCACGCAGCCCCTGCCCGGCGATCAGCAGCCGCGCGTCGAGGCTCAGCCCAGGCCCGTCTCTCACCAGGTCACGACCCACTTGCACAATTATGCAACCACGGTCGCAGATATGCAACCCTGGTCGCAGCTGACTAGACTCAGCGCTGGAGGTGACGTGGATGACCGGGCGCGAGGAATGGGTGTTGCTGGCCTACCGGCTGCCCCGTGTCCCGTCCACTCCGCGCTCGGCGGTGTGGCGCAAGCTGCGGCGGCTGGGTGTGGCCTGGCTCAGTGACGGACTCGTGGCCCTGCCCGCCGACGCGCGTACCCGCGAGCAGCTCGAATGGGTCGCCGAGGAAGTCACCGACCACGATGGCGAGGCGACGGTCTGGCTAGGCCAGCCGCTCGATGCCAGCGCCACGTCCGTGATCGCCGGGCGGATGAGCGCCGCGGTCGCGGCCGAGTACGACGCGCTGGCCGCCGAGGCAGCCGCCGCACTGCACGTGGCTGACCCCGCGGCCCGCCGCCGTGCCCTCGTGCGGCTGCGCCGCCAGCTGCACCGCGTCCAGGGCCGCGATTTCTTCCCGCCGCCGCAGCGTGCGGCGGCACAGCGCGCGGTGGAGGACCTTGCCGCCGCCGAGCAGGCTGCCGGGGCGGGCGCATGAAGTGGGCTACCAGGCCAGGCGTGCACGTCGACCGGGCCGCATGCGCCTGGCTGATCCGTCGCTTCATCGACCCCGCCGCCGAATTCGTCTTCCCCGCCGACCCCGCCGCCGTTCCCGCCGACGCCACGCCGTTCGACATGCGCGGGGCCGCGCTCGGGCACCACGAAGGCAACTGCTCGTTCGAGACCGCGCTCGCCTCGTTCGACCTGACCACCGACCCGGCGCTCGAAGAGATCGGCCGCATCGTGCACGAAGCCGACCTGGCCGACGACCGCTACGACGCCCCCGCCGCAGCGGGCCTCGACGTCCTGATCCGCGGCCTGAGCCTGACCAGCCGGTCCGACCACGACACCCTCACGGTCACCGACCGGCTCTTCGACGGCCTGTATGAGCACACGCGCCGCAAGCTCATGACCGGCCGCCCGCCCGCCTAGCCACCTCCGGCCAGGCCCATGGCCGTCAACGGAACGGGGATCAGTGTTGCGCGGGCCCGGGCCTGGCGTCGCGGCCAGATCCGGGGCCGGAGGCGGGCTCAGCTCGCGGTGGCGGCGTCGCCGTTGTCCGCGCGCCCCGTGATCCCGCCCGCCTCCCCTGTCGCCTTCACCGCGCCGCCGAGGTAGAGCGCGCCGATCTCGGGATGCTCGAGGACCTCCCGGCCGGTGCCGGCCAGGCGTACCCGGCCGTTCTCCATGACCACCCCGTGGGTGGACAGGCGCAGGCCGGCCCGGGCGTTCTGCTCGACGAGCAGGATCGTCTTGCCGTCGGCGTTCATCATCCGCACCGCGTCGAACACCGACCGGAGCACCCTCGGCGACAGGCCCATCGACGGCTCGTCGAGGATGACCAGGCGAGGGTCCAGCATGAGGCAGCGGGCGAACTCGACGAGCCGCTGCTCCCCGCCGGACAGGCTGCCCGCCTTCTTCCCGGCCCAGGCCGCGACCTGCGGGAAGGCCTGCTGGATGTCGGCGAGCCTGCCGGCCAGGACCGAGCGGTCGCGGACCGTGTAGCCGCCAAGCTCGATGTTCTCCCTGACGGTCATGTCCCGGAACAGGCTGTGGCTCTGCGGCACGTGAACCAGCCCCTGGTCAAGGATCTGGCGCGGGCTCTTGCCGACCAGCGACTCGCCGCGGAACGTGATGCTCCCCCGCCGCGGCCGCAGCAGCCCGCTGATGGTCGCGAGCAGGGTCGACTTGCCGGCCCCGTTGGGCCCCACCACGCAGGTGATCCCGCCCTCGGGCACGGTTAGCGAGACGCCGTGCAGGACGTCCCCGCCCCCGTAGCCGGAGACCAGGCCGTCGATGAGCAGCGCCGGCTCACCGCTCGGCGGCGTCATCGTCGTCCTCCGCCATGCCGAGGTAGGCGTCGAGCACCCGCGGGTCTTCCCTGATGATCTCGGGGGGCCCGGTCGCCACGACCGTGCCGTAGTCCAGGACCGCGATGTGCCCGCACAGGTCCATCACGAAGTCCATGTTGTGCTCCACGATGAGGAACGTCTTCCCGGCCGCGTTCAGCTCCCGTATCCGGGCGGCGATGTGGTGGATCAGCGACGGGTTGACCCCGCCGGCCGGCTCGTCGAGCAGGACGATCGCCGGGTCGGCGACCAGCACGTAGGCGAGCTCGAGCAGCTTGCGCTGCCCGTACGACAGCGTTTCCGCCAGGGCGCCGGCGTGGCTGGCTATCCCGGTGAACTCGAGCAGCTCCATGGCCCGGCGCCGGTCGGCGGGCCCCCCGGCCCTGGCCAGGGGATTGCGGACGCGCAGGCCGGTATGCTGCGCCGCTACCAGCATGTTCTCCATCACGGTCAGTCGGGAGAAGATCCGGGTCAGCTGGAAGGTCCGGCCGATGCCGGCGGCGAACACCTGCTGCGGGCGCGCGTTCGTGATCTTCCTGCCGTCGAGGTACACGTCGCCGGAATCCGGGCGCTCGTACCCGGTGATGACGTTGAACAGGGTCGTCTTGCCGGAGCCGTTCGGCCCGATCAGCCCCGTGATGCTGCCTTGCGTCACGTCCACCGTGCAGCCGTCGAGCGCCTGCACGCCGCCGAACGCCTTGGCTACGCCCTCGGCACGCAGCAGCACCGGCCCGGGGAGGCCGTCCCGCCGGTCCCCCTGCGGTGCCGTCCCGCGGGGACGACCCCCCGGATCCCCC
>DASYXX010000122.1:0-7234 GCA_035934395.1 Streptosporangiaceae bacterium | reverse complement strand
CTGATCCGGGCCGGCGGCTACGAACCGGTCCGCGTGGGCGGGCTGGACCAGTCCATCCGCATCGAGATGTTCGGCGACCTGCACGAGTACGGCGCCCTGGGCCGGGTGGTGACCAGATCGGAGGCGCTGGCCGCGATCTGATCGCTAAGCTGGCTGCGCTCCGGCCGGCGGCATGGCGTCTGGCTGGAGGGTCAGCTGCGGGCCGGCGGCGGCGATCGCGTCCCAGTCGCAGAGCATCGGGATGAGCTCGCATCTGGACCAGGGTTCGTGCTGATCGGTGTAGTGCGGGCTCGCCGGGTCTCCTGATGCGCCGCCGAGAACGATCCACGTACAGTTGTCCCAGTTGCCGACGTCGAACACGTAGCGGGCCACCGCACCAGAGACCGCGGCCGTGCCGGACTCGGCTCGGCATCCGGTGGCCCAGACGGTCTCGTTGTCGCCGCCGACCCCCGCGCCGGCCGGACTGAGCGCCGCCGGCGCGCCGGGAAGCAGCGGCGTCAGCGGATGGGTGAGCGCCGCGGTGTGCACCTGCCGCCACGGGATGTCCGGCGGCTCGCCCGAGACTTCCTCGAGCGCCTCGGCCAGCAGGTCGTCCCAGCTGCTGCCGCCGGTCAGCGCCAGGTCACCCGATCGCAGCAGGGCCGGCAGCACCCACCAGAGGTGGCTGACGGCCGATACGCCGCCGGGCAGCTGCATCGGCCCGGGGCCGCCGGCGGCGGCCAGGCCGGACCGGCGGCCGACGATCCTGGCCAGAGCCCAGCGCAGCCGGGAGTAGCAGGCCGCCGCGGCCGAGCCTGGCGACATGCGGGCATCCCAGCCCAGCACCACGTCCCGGACGGCACGGGCTTGAGCGCTGGCCGGCGCGACGCCCGCCAGTGCCGCCTGGAACAGCTGAGCGGGCGCGCTGAGGTCGTCGCGATGGATCGCCGGCATGTCGTGCGGCGACGCGGGCCCGAGCCCGGCGATGAGCTGCTCGATTCTCCTGGCCCGGTACGGCGGATGGGCGTCGGTGCAGAAGTACTCACCTGTCTGCGGGATCGCGGTGACCACCCGGTTGTTCGCGGTCACGATGTAGCCGCGGTCCGGGTCATCCACGCGCGGCATCTGCCCGGCGGCAATCATGCCGTCCCACTCGTACTCACCTGTCCACCCCGGCACGGGCAGCCACCCGTTAACGGCCGGCCGGCGCGGGATCGTCGCCCGCACCAGGTGGCCGATGTGGCCGTCGGCATCCGCGGCCACCAGGTTGTGGTCGATGAGCCCCCAGCCGCGCACGGCCTGGAACAGCGAATCCACCGAGCCGGCGTGCAGCATGGGCAGCAGGCAGTCGAACGACCGGTCGAGGTCGAAGAACTGAACCGACTTGAGCGTCAGGGCGGAGCCGCGGCGCGGATCCCCGGCGACGACCGGGCCGTGGATGGTCTCGACGATCTGTACCTGGGCTGAGGCTTCGCCGCGGACCTTGATGTCCTCGGCCGTCGTCGCGGCCTGCAGCCAGCCGCCCCGGTGCCGGTACCGGGACGGGTCGGCGCGGTCGAACTGCTCGACGTACAGATCGTGAATATCCGCGAACGCATGCGTGACGCACCAGGCCACCCGCGCGTTGTGCCCGAAGTGCGGGAAGGCGGGCACGCCCGGGATGGTCAGGCCGATCACATCGAACTGATCGCAGCCCAGATGCATCTGCGCGTACATGCCCGGGAGCTCGAGAGTGCGATGCGGGTCGCCAGCCAGGATCGGCCTGCCGGTGGCGGTGCGGCCCGGCGCCAGGGCCCAGTTGTTGCTCCCGCCGTCGATCTCGGCGCTCGCCGCCAGCTGGCTCAGCGCGCGGATAGGCTCGCGAAGATCGGCCAGGCTGGCGATCCACCGGCTGGCATCGGCACCGGGCGGAATGCACAGCCGGTCGGCCCCGCCGTCGTCGTAGCGCAGCTTGACCAGGTCACCGGCGCTGACCGCGCCGAGCGCCGCAGCGCGCCAGAGCTTGAACCACAGCGAGCCCATCAGGTAGCCGCGCTGCCGCATGGCCGCTATGCAGTGCCAGCCCTCCCACGGCTCGGGCGCGCTCGCCACCAGCCCATACTCGGCCGGAGCCGGATAACTGCGCAGATACGCGTTAACGCCGGCGGCGTAGGCGTCGACCATCGCCCTGGCGTCCGCGCCGAGCCCCTGGTAATCCCGGATCGACGCCGCGGCAGCCCGCAGCCGCCGCGCGAGCCGGTCGGCCGGCAGGCCCGCCGCGCCGACCCACTCGGCCCACCGGCCTTCCATCTGCTTCCTGGCCGCGTCCATCTGCCAGAGGCGGTCCATGGCGTGCGCGTATCCCTGGCCGACGAACGCGTCGTGCACCGAGTGCGCGCGAACATGCGGGATTCCCCACTCGTCGCGGTAAAGGCGGACCGGCCGCTCGACCCAGCCTCCCCGGTGCAGCGCATCCCCGCCCGGCTGGTCCATCAGCGCCTCCTGTGACGCGTGCGGTCAGTCTCCCACGGCACGGGTGGATGATAGGTAGTACCAGAGAGGGGTCTGCGGTGGACGAGGCGGAGCTGAGCGCGAAGGCCAGGAGGCTCGCGGCCGTGATCGAGCCTTTCGCCGGGCAGGTGTACTTCTCGCCGGAGTGCCACGGAGAATATGCCGGCCTGGGTTTCTCGCCAAGCCCGCGGCAGGTGAATGGCGTGGCGCTCCCCGACGGTCCCGCGTATTTCTGCAGCCGGGGATCAGTTCTCGGACAGGTTCCAGGGGAGCTGGTCGCGTCGGCATTCGCGGTGTTCAGCCCGTCGGCCGTCGTCCCCGCGGTGACTTTCGGCTGGTCGATCACTGACGCGGCGACCATCGAGCGGGCCAGGACCGAGGGGGCTATAGCCCAGCTGACCAGGATCCTCGGACCCGCACCGGAGGGTGTCGAACGAGTCCGGGACGTCCTCGACCGGGCCAGCGGATCACAGCGAGTCGCGGGAAAGCCCCTCTACGCCGGCGTGCTAGCCCAGGAGGTGCCGAGCTCGCCGCTGGGCGCAGCCTGGCGCTACGCCGACAGGCTGCGCGAATACCGCGGCGACGCGCACACGGCCGCCTGGACCTCGGCCGGCTTCGACGCCGTCGAGATAGGCCTCCTTACGGAGCTGTACTGGGGGCTGCCGCTGAAGACGTACATCCGATCTCGGGGCTGGTCAGAAGCTGAACTCGATGACGGCATCAGGCGACTCCAGTACCGAGGCTTGCTCCGAGATGGCTCGTTCACCGAGCGAGGACGGGAAGAGCGCGAGGCCGTCGAATTGAACACCGATCGTCAGTGCCGTCCCGTCATCGAGTCGCTGGGCGACGACTTCGATGAAGTCACAAGCCTGCTCCGGCCCATCGGGAAGGCGATTCGGGCCCAGCGAGGCTATCCGCCTTCCGGGCCGCACGACATGGCAGGCCTGTCGCCGCCGAATGGCAGTTAGCGCGCGCCGCGGAATGGGGCCGCTACTCGGCCAGCCCGTGCAGGAATTTCGCTATCTCGGCGTTCACGGGGCCGGGGTGGGTGACGTTGGCCGCGTGCGGAGCCCCGTCGATCACGGCGAGTGCGGTCGCGCCGGCCAGGCCGTCGCGCATCGCCTCGGCCTTGGCCACCGGGATCGCGGCGTCCGCGCTGCCATGGATGATCAGGGCCGGGCAGCCGATCTCGCCGAGCCTGCCGGTGATGTCGTCGCGGTCCATTAGGCACCGGAACGGCCAGGTGAGCTGGCCGAGGTTGTCCGGTGCCCACTGCGCGTACTGCTCGGCCCACTTGGCGTACCAGCCGTCCCACTGGCCGGGGCCGAGGATGATGGCGGCGACGATCTCCTGCACCGGACCCGGTCCATGGTCCAGCCAGGTCTGGTGCATCTGCTCATATCCCGGGCGGCTGGCCTCGTCCTCTTTGCCGGCCTCGCTGTCGATCAGTATCAGGCCGCGCACCCGCTGCGGTGCCAGCAGCGCGGCGCGCAGGCTGAGGAAGCCGCCCTGGGACATGCCGCCGAGGACTGCCTGCTCGATGCCGAGGTGGTCGAGCAGGGCCAGCACGTCCCGGGCCGAGTCCCAGTAGCTGAACGGGCCCGCCGCGGGGGTGCCGCCGTGGCCGCGCTCGTCCCAGGTGATCACCCGGAACTCCGGCGCGAGCGCGGCTACCTGGGCGTCGAACATCGACTGGTCCATCAGGAACCCATGGCTCAGCACGAGCGCCGGCCCGGCGCCGCCGGAGTCGGCGTAGCTGATCTGAACCCCGTTGACTGCTGCTGTCGGCATATGGCGGACGTTATCGCACCGGAGCGTTACCCGGAAGTCACCGGCGTCAGGGTGATCTCGACGCCGTGGACGGTCGTGCTGGCCCCCATGTCGCTCGCGGTCCCCGGGTTGAGCACGTTGACGTTCGCGTGTTCCGCCTCGAGCTTGGGCCAGCGGCCCTTTGGTGCGAACGCAACGCCGCGCGGGAGATCCTGGGAGAGCGCGACGGTGAGCTCGAGTTCCCCGGCCGAGCTTCGGGCCCGCGCGCGGTCTCCCGGGGCAAGCCCGCGCTCGGCGGCGTCGGCGGGGTGCACGGCGATCGTGGCCGGGCCGATGCGGCGGGCCAGCCGGGACTCGTTGGCGAAGCTGTCGTTGAGCAGCCAGGGCGACGCCGGGGTGAGCAGCCGCAGCCGCCCGTCCGCGGGGCGCGGGTCGGCGTGCGGCTCCGGGACGCGCGGGTGTCCGTCGGCTTCGGCGCGGCCGCTGGCCAGCTCGATCTTCCCGCTGGGCGTGGGGAACCGGAGGCCGGGGAACTGCACGCGCGGTTCGGGGTGGACCCAGATCGTCCCCTGCCGGGCGAGCGAGGCAAAGTCGATCCCCAGGCCGGTGCGGCGCAGCACCTCGGCGATGACCTGCTCGTCCGGCTCCTGCAGCCCCGGGTCGTCGAGCCCGGTCGCCGCGGCAAGCCGGCGGAAGATCTCGGTGTTGGGCAGCGACTGCCCCAGCGGTTCGATGACCTTCACCTGCGCGCCCAGGCTGAGGTGGAAGTAGGAGGCGACAAGGTCGTCTGACTCGAGGAAGCTCGCCGCGGGCAGCACGACGTCGGCCAGATCGGTGGTGTCGGTCGCGAACAGGTCGATCGCCACGGTGAACAGGTCGGGGCGGGCGAGCGCCCGGCGCAGCCGCGCCTGGTCGGGATTCGAGGCGGCGATGTTGATGTTCCAGCACAGCAGCGCCCGGGAGCGCTGCGGGTCCTCCAGGCAGCCCGCCAGGTCCATGTGGCTGATCGGATCGGGCGGCGAGCCCGGCAGGTGCGCCCCGGCGATGTAGTCCTCGTCCAGCATCCTGTTGCCGGCTCCGTTGAGGTACAAGAACCCGGTGCCGGGCCGCCCCAGGTTTCCGCTCAGCGCCGCGAGCTGCGCGACGGCGCGGACGGCGTTGCCGCCGCGCGGCTGGCGCTGAAAGCCCTGGCCGATCCACAGCAGCGAGGGTCCGGTGCCGTACCACCGGGCGGCTTGCTCGATCGCGGCCGCGGGCACACCGGTGACGCGCTCGCCCCAGCCGGTGGTGCAGCGCTCCAGTTGCGGCTCGAGTTCCGCCCAGCCGATCGCGTGCCCGGCCAGCAGCCCGCGGTCGAGCAGGCCGTCACGGCGGATCACGTGCGCGATCGCGAACGCGAGCGCGGCGTCGCTGCCGGGGACTGGCTGCAGGTGCAGATCGGCCTGACGGGCGGTCGGGGTCCGGACCGAGTCGACGACGATCACCCGGCCGGGCGCCTCCCGCAGCCAGTGCTCGTGCTGATGCGGGGCGGAGGCCGACGGGTTGGCGCCCCAGACCAGGATGCACGCCGCGTCCGCGACGGTGCGCGGGTCGAACCCGTCCAGCGAGGTCCCGTAGAGGTACTCGAGCGCGACGTGCCCGGCCTTGTTGCAGATCGTGTCCGGGTCGACCTCGCGCGCGCCGAGTCGGCGCAGGAAGCGATTCGGGAAGTGGTAGCCCAGCAGCGCGAACGTGCCGGTGTAGTGGGCGGACAGGATCGTGTGAGCGCCGGGCCGTTCCGCGACCGCGGTCAGCCGTCGGGCGATCTCCGCCAGCGCCTCGTCCCAGGACACGGCCGTGAACCGGCCGCTGCCCTTCGGCCCGTCGCGTCGCAGCGGCGTCAGCAGCCGGGCCCGGGGATCCAGCAGGACTCCGTTGTAGGCCGTCGCGCACTTGCGGCACAGGCGCCCCCGGCTGACCGGATGACGAAGGTCACCGCGCACCCGGCGGATCGCGCCGTCACGCAGTGACACCTCGATTCCGCACGCGTCGTAACAGTCTCGGGGGCAGGTCGTCAGCATGATCTTGTCAGTCATGGCCCGTCTCCGCCCCGCGCGCCGGCGTTAATGTAACTTTTCATCCTAGGGCGACCGCCCCGGCGCAGCAGGCGGCCGTCAGGCCAGAGCCATGGCAATGGCGTGCAGGGCCAGTCCCACGCTTGCTCCCACAACCGTGCCGTTGATGCGGATGAACTGCAGATCGCGCCCGAGGAGCAGCTCCAGCTGAGTCGAGGTCTCGGCCGCGTCCCACCGCTCGATGGTCCCCGTGACCAGGCCGGCGAGCTCGTCGTGGAACTGGTCGGCGACCGCTCTGGCTCCCGATTCGACCATGCGCTCGAGGCCTTCGTGCAGGCGGCGGTCTGAGGAAAGGCGCCAGCCGGCGGCTACCAGCGCATCGGCCAGCCGGCGGCGCATCTCGGAGTCCGGGTCCGCAGCCTGGGCGCGGAGCGTGTCCTTGGCCCGCTGCCACAGCGAGGAGGACCAGTCCCGCAGCAAGGCGCTGCCCAGGAGGTCGCGCTTGAGGCGCTCGCCCCGCTCGCGCAGCTCGGGTGATGTCTCGAGGCGGTCGGGCAGGCCGCCGATCCACTCATCGAACTGACGTCGCGTCTGGTCGTCTGGATCGGCGGCCATCGCCGCCAGCCGCTGGCGCAGCCGGGAGTGCAGGCGGTCGAAGACCCGCCGGTAGACCGCGTCGGGCAGCCAGCGGGGTGACTCGCCCTCGAACAGCTCACGCAGCTCCGCGTAATGGTCGGCCAGGTAGCGGTCGGCGGCGGACACGATCGTGT
Organism: Streptosporangiaceae bacterium; assembly: GCA_035934395.1. Lineage (GTDB taxonomy): Bacteria > Actinomycetota > Actinomycetes > Streptosporangiales > Streptosporangiaceae > JASHPR01. The sequence goes on along the minus strand of DASYXX010000122.1, from coordinate 171 downwards.
TGAACAGCTCGGCGTGGTGGTTTCCCGCGATGATGACCCGCAGGACCCGTCCGGCCAGCGGCGCTACCTCGACGGCGTCCAGCGCCCGGGTCAGCTCGGCCGTGAGCACGCGCTGGACATCCTCGTCGCGCAGCGCCTCGGCCACCGTGACCACCAGGTCAGCGGCACGAC
>DASYXX010000113.1:0-1520 GCA_035934395.1 Streptosporangiaceae bacterium | reverse complement strand
GGCGCCCGCCCCGACGGCCACCCCGTTGATGGCCGAGATGATCGGCTTCTCGCAGTTGATCATGTTGTAGACCAGGTCGCTCATCTCGGTGAGCATGCTGGTCACCCGGCCGTAGTCGCCGATCTGGCGCTGCACCATCGCGAGGTCCCCGCCCGCCGAGAACGCCTTGCCCGCGCCGGTGACCACGACGACCCTGGTCTCGTCGTCGCGCGAGATGTCCGCCCACACCCGGGCCAGCTCGGCGTGCATGATCTCGTGGGCCGCGTTGTACTTCTCGGGCCGGTTCATCGTCATCAGCAGCACGCCGCGGTCGCGCCGCTCGAAGAGGAGGTGCTCGTAAGCGCTGTAGTCCATGGGCTCACTATCTACCAGGCCAGGAAACGCGAGCAGACCTGGTCGGCAAGCCATAGCCCTCCCCATTACTGTGGAGTAACATAGGGGACATTAGCTAGCTGGAGGGGCGACGCCCCAGAACGCCCCAGAAGCGAGCGGGAGACAAAGCATGAGCGTTGGTGCCCAAGCGGACTGCGGCTTCTCATTTGACGTGAATCCTGCCGTGAGCGAGATGCGCGACTGGGTCCACGGGTTCGCCCGGGACGTGATCAGGCCTGCCGCCGCCGAGTGGGACGAGCGCGAGGAGACGCCCTGGCCGATCCTGGAGCAGGCAGCGAAGATCGGGCTCTACTCGCTCGACTTCTTCGCCCAGCAGTGGCTCGAGCCGAGCGGGCTGGGCATCCCCGTGGCCTGGGAGGAGCTGTTCTGGGGCGACGCGGGCATCGCGCTGTCGCTCACCGGCACCGGCCTGGCGGCGGTAGCGGTGAGCGGCAACGGGACGCACGAGCAGATGGCCGAGTTCCTGCCGCCGATGTTCGGAGACGCCGACGACGTCAAGCTCGGCGCGTTCTGCGCCTCCGAGCCCAACGCGGGCAGTGACGTCGCCGCGATCCGGACCCGGGCCGTCTACCGCGAGAGCAGCGACGAGTGGGTGCTGAACGGCGTCAAGTCCTGGGTGACCAACGGCGGCATTGCAAACGTGCACGTCATCGTCGCCTCGGTCGATCCCGCGCTGGGCAGCCGCGGCCAGGCCACGTTCATCGTCCCGCCGGGGACACCCGGCCTGTCACAGGGCCAGAAGTTCCGCAAGCACGGGATCAGGGCGTCGCACACCGCCGAGGTCGTGCTCGACGACGTGCGCGTCCCCGGCCGGTGTCTGGTCGGCGGCAAGGAGCGGCTGGACGAGCGGCTGGCCAGGACCCGAGAGGGCGGCAAGGCCGGCCAGCAGGCCGCGATGAAGACGTTCGAGGCGACCCGGCCGGCCGTCGCCGCGATGGCCGTCGGCGTCGCCCGTGCCGCCTTCGAGTACGCCCGCGACTACTCGCTCGACCGGGTCCAGTTCGGGCAGCCGATCGGCCAGACCCAGGCCATCGCGTTCATGCTCGCCGACATGAGCGCCGCTGTGGACGCGGCCCGGCTGCTGACCTGGCGCGCCGCCTGGATGGCGCGCCAGCGCAAGCCCTTCA